>JAJFUG010000048.1 GCA_021372515.1 bacterium | reverse complement strand
TAGAAGCTTTTCAAACCTGTGCGGTCCTGTTCCGGCCGCACGGGTTTTTTTGTCCCGTGATCCGGCACAGCCCTATGTGGGCTGGGCAGCTTAATCCTTGAGTGAAGATGAGTTTCGTTTTGCGGCTTGACAAATACTTTCCGAAATGGCAGATTAAACTATCTGAATGAGAATCGGCAGCAGGCTTTTCGCAGGTGTTTGACAATTGATGATTGTAACACCCCCTCCCAGATAAACTACTTTGACCTGGCGATGTTTTTGTGACTTCGAATCCACGGAATGTACTGAAACGGCTCCGGAGGATTGAAGAACCCAAACAGCGCCGTCCTGCCGTACACGGGACGCTTCCAGACCACTCCACGGAACAAGAGCATGCCCCTGACACAAGCGGACAGGTTCTGTGCAACTCGCGGGCGTAGTTGTTTCTACGCCGGGAACAACCGCGGACACCCGCCACAGCCGCAACTGAGTGTTACTCGCCGAGCAACACTCAGTTTGTGCGCCGTTGCTGGGTGCATGTCTGAAAGATGTTGAAATGCAAGCCGTTACGATGCGATTAAGTCGAACGTAATTGTGGCATGGATATTGTATTAATTCTTCTAAACTGTTTCCCTAAGCAGGGGGGAGTATGTCTATTCGCAGCTTGTTTCGTTTTGCGCTATTGACAGTTCTGGCCATGGCGACGGTGGCTTTTGCCCAGACCAGCAGTGGTACATGGTCCTTGAACGGGTCTCTCGGGGGTCCGGGCAGCACCGGCAACGAGGTATTCGTCGCAGTCCAGAACACTGTCGCTCTGACCTCCGCCACAGTCGAGGTGCATTTCGACAGCACCAAGATCGAACTTGATCCCAGTGTTTCACTCAAACTCAATCGCGCTAATGATCTGACTGTCTCCTCTGGACCGTATACAACGGTCTCTGGTTATAGACGTTACGTGTTTATTGTTGCAGATACTCTTAGCAACGGGATTGAGCCCGGCAGCGGTGATGTGCTGAAGGTGGCGTTCAACGTGAAGTCGGGTGTAACCGTGGGCCAAAGCACCACGATCACCCTGACCGATCAGGGCGCCAAGACGGTGCTGGGGACAGTTACGCTCCCGTTTACCTCGTCGATCAAGATGCTCAACATCATCGCGCCGCAGGACGGGGCCTCGTTCACGGTGGATGAGGGCAGCCCGCTGGCGATCCGCATGCGGATCCTCAACCACGGCGACAGCCTGAAACTCAACACCGGCACCACCCTGCCGGCAGGCGCGGTCATGGCGGGCGACACGCTGTTCCAGTGGACCCCGAACCAGACCCAGGCCGGGGCCTACCCGGTGCGCCTGATCTACACCAACGAGGGCGGCGGGGCCGACACGGTCAACCTTAACATCACGGTCAACGACAAGAACGCCGCACCGGTCTGGCCGGCCCAGATCGATACGCTGCGGGTGAACGAGAACGAGGAACTGAGCCACTCGTTCACCGCGGCCACGGACGCCGACCCGACAGATATAGTCAGTTACACTGCGCTAAACACTCCCGCCGGTTCGCAGTTCACCGCCGGGGCGCTCCTTTTTTCCTGGAAGCCGGCTTTCGGCAAGGCCGGCACCTATAAGTTCAGCCTGGTGGCCTCCGACAACCGCGGTGGACGGGCGACAAAGGTCATTGTCGTGATCGTGGAGAAGGTCAACCGCAAGCCCGTGCTTTCCATTGCCAATAAGAATCTGATCGTGGATGAAAAGACCCCGTTGAGCTTTCAGGTCGGGGCTTCCGACCCGGACGGCGACCCGGTGAGGGTGACGGCCGAGGAAATGCCCAGCGGAGCGACTTTCAGCGGCACGGTGTTCAACTATCAGTCACCGGCGGCGGGCACTTACACGGTCCGTTTCATCGGCGCCGACCCGGCCGGTCTGGCCGACACGCAGTTTGTGGCGATCACCGTGAACGCGGTCAATTTCCCGCCGCGGTTCACCGCCCTGCGCGATACGAGCCTCGATGCGGGGACTGCCCTGCAGATCACCCTTGCGGCAACTGACCCGAACGAAGGGGACGCGCTCACTTATTCGGTGCAGAAACGCGGTGCAGCCACCACCATTCTCGACCGCGGGGCCGCCTTGAGCGGTGCGGTGCTGAGTTGGACCCCGGCCGCCTCGGACCTCGGCCAGAATATCGTCTACCTGCGGGTCACCGACAGCCAGGGACTGTATGATGAAGCCCAGCTCACAATCACGGTCACCGGCCGCAATATCACCGCCCCGCCGGCGTTCAAGCCCCTGGAGACCATGACTGTGGCCGAGGGCGACAATGTCGCGTTCAACCTGCCGCTGGTCAACCAGAACGTAACCGGTCTGAAGTTCTGGGCCTCGGACAAGCCCCAGGGCTCCAAGCTCGACAGCCTGACCGGACGGTTCACCTGGCAGCCCAGCCTGCTGCAATCCGGGAGTTACACTGTTACTTTTGGAGTAACAGACGGAAAGTTCCAGGATACGAAGAAAATGTTGATCGTGGTGACGGAGAGGGATGTCGCGCCCACGCTGAACCCGGTGGGCAACCTGAGCGTGCGCGAGGGCGAGTTGTTGCGGGTCCGTCTGGCCGGAGTGGACCTGAGCGGCGAGGCGATCTCTTTCAGCGCCACCGGGTTGCCCGTGGGCGCGGATCTGTATCCCCAGGGGCTGCTCATGTTCCGTCCCGGTTACACGCAGTCCGGGATTTACACCGTGACCTTCACTGTCACCGACGCCTCGGATAACAAGGACCAGGAGACAGTCAGTCTGACCGTGCAGGATGCCAACCGTACGCCGGTGCTGACAGTGCCCAACCAGAGCGTGAGCGAGGGTGCGACTCTCAGCTTCACGGTCAGCGCCACGGACCCGGACGGCGACCAGCTCACCTACGCGGCCGCCAACCTTCCAGATGGGGCGGCGTTCAACAGCTCCACCCGCGCTTTCACCTGGACCCCTGAGCTGAGCCAGAGCGGCAACTATACTGTTCTGTTCACGGCCAACGATGGTAAGGACGGCGGGCTGGACAGCGCCAATGTAATCATCAGCGTGGGCAACGTGAACCGTCCGCCGGTACTCGACCCGATCGTGGACCAGAGCCTGGCCGAGGGTGAGACCCTGGCTTTCTCGGTGGTGGCGGCCGACCCGGACGAGGCCAACCGTCTGACTATCAGTGCAACTGGCCTGCCCCAGGGCGCCACGCTCAGCCAGAGCGGCACCAACCCCGCCACGGCCACAGTCACCCTGACTCCCGGCTACACCCAGGCGGGTATATACAAGGTTAAGTTCACCGCCCGGGACAACGATGCCACCAGCCAGTTGTCTGTCAGCCGGACCATGACCCTGGAGGTTACGGATACGGATGTCCTGCCCGCTTTCACCGGCTCCCTGGCGGCGGCTGATTCAGCCGTGTTTTCGGTGAGCGAGGGACAGGTGCTCGAGATCGCGGTGACTGCCTCGGATGCGGGCGGCGATGCTCTGGGCTATTCTGTCACGGGTATGCCGCTGAATGCCACGGCCTCGCTGACCACCGAGCCGCGCAAGGTTGTTTTCTCTCCGGATTACACCCAGTCCGGCCGTCATGAGTTCACGGTCGCCGTGACCGACGGGCGCAACGAAGTGGTAAAGAAGGTGGTGGTGAACGTGGCCGAGGTCAACCGCGCCCCGCGCGTGCCGGATATCGCCGACCAGAAAGTCACGGAAGGTGACATCATCTCGTTCATGGTGGACGCCACCGACCCGGACGGCGACACGTTCACGGTGCACACCGCGGGCGATGTGCCGTTCCTGACCCAGGGCGCCACCCCGCCGGCGAAAATCCGCGACGGCAACGTGTTCCTGTTCGACACCGCTCTGTTGCCGAAAGACCAGCCGATCGCCTCGGCCTTTTTCAAGTTCTGGGCCGAGGACTCCCGCGGCGGTGTCAGCGACACAGTGACCGTGGAAATCGCGGTCGAGCGCAAAGTCAACACTACAGTGCCGCAGATTGTGTCCGGCACTATATTCTCTATGTCGAACACCCTTCTCGGCCCCCTGGGGATGGGGGGATTCATCATCGTTTCGGGTGGCGGCAGTACGATCGGCGGTTTCAATATGAACATCATCGTCATTTCCGGTTTTATCCAGAACGTTCCGGTTCCCACCCTGGCCTCGGCCGGGGATGAGACAACCGGCAAGGTGAAACAGGACCCGCGCAAAGGGGTATACACTTTCCTGGCCGGTGATCTCACCAGCCAGTTCTACGGCATCCGCCGCGGCTGGGGGCTCGATCTGACAGCTTTGGGAGCGGCCGGCGCGGATTCGTTCCCTACCGGCACCGGCTCGAAGATCACGCTGAAGTATTCCAATGCCGACCTTCCCACCGAGGTGCCCAATTTCACCGAGGCGCGGCTTTCGGTGTTCGGCTATGACGCGGTCCAGAAAGTCTGGGTTATGATGGACAGCGTGAGCGTGGATACGGTCAAAAATGAGGCACAGTTTGTGCCTATAAATCCGCAGATCAGCGAGTACACAATCGGCGCGGTGCTGGATGTGGTCGCCCCTCTGGTGACGAACCTGAAAGTGGCCTCCGGCGGAGTGACCGTGAGCCCGGCCCCGATCGACACGCTGCACGGCCTGAGCGGCACGTACGAGGTGCGGATCAACGTGACCGACGATGAGATAGTCAGCAGCGCGAACGCGCGGCTGTATTACTCGGTCAACGGCGGCGCTTACAAGGATGTGTCTTTCAACCGTCAGTCCGGCAACCTGTTCACCGCCCTGATCCAGGAAGGCGCGCAGACTGTCGGCACGCTGATCGACTACTACATCGTGGTTCAGGACAACATGAACACGACCACTTTCCCGTCCGGCGCCCCCGAGCATGTGAACCGTTTCATCCTGGCCGAGCAGACTCAGCAGAAGGGTGACATCGACGGTAACAAGAAGATCGACGTGTTCGATCTGCTGGGGCTGCTGAAAGTGATGTCAGGAGCCCAGCCGAGTTCGTTCGCTTCCGATATTGACGGCAACGGCAAGACCGATGTGTTCGATCTGCTGGCTCTGCTCAAGTTGATGGCGAAATAGATGGGCGAATAATAGAAATCCGTTTTGGCTGTGAGAGGGCGTTTAGAGGGAGGTTTTTAGCGGACTTGGCAAAATCAAATCCAGATGTAGCGCTGGATTTATTCTTGACAAACTATTGTATCACCTGTATAATTCAGGCGATCAGTCGTAAAGTGTGCCGTATTGTATCTAATTTCTTGTAAAAGATTGATGCATAATGGCTTGCGCGAACGGCTGAAGGTTCAATGCGAGAAAGGCAGGGCAGAAATACGAAGCACTGTTTTGGTTTTGGAGTGCAGATGTTGAAATTTGTATCAGTTGGAAGCTTTAAAGTATGTTGAATTTGAAGTCAACCGGACACAAACAGCAAAGCGGAGGGGAGTCTATGGAGCAAAACCGACCAGCGGACTGTTCTGGCCTGGCAAGTGTTTCCCTTTTTTCATTCAGGAGGAAATCTCTTATGAAATCTCGTTTTTTGGCCAGTTTAACAGTAGCTCTAACTCTGTTGCTGGGTCTCGTCACCTCGAACCTGTTGGCGCAGATATCCCTGGCGTCGTCGGTCAATTTCACCATTAAAGCGTATGATATTAATGGTGATGCTTTGGATGCCAATTGGCGGACCGCGTCTGGGAACACAGCTTCCACCGCCAAGGATACCGTCGGGCACGCGTTCGACCTGAAAGTGAAGTTCGAGACCGCGGCGCAGAATTTCACCAGCGGTGTTGAATACACGTTCACCCTGCCCGAGGGCACGGTGGTCGATGAGGCCGCGCTGAAGGATGGCAAGGTCAAGATATCCACGCAGTATATGGATAATAGTAATCCGCCGCAGTTGGTTCAGGATCAGTATACGGTTACTTCCAGCAATATCACCGTTACCACCCCGAACACGCTGGATAACTACAGCGATTCGCGGCAGCCGGTGGTTGTGGTAAAGGATGTTAACACGTTCTCGAATTCCAGGACCGTGTTTGTCACCCTGGAAGGTGGTTTCAAGTTCGGTGAGAACGTGCTGAAGATCAACAACCACACCAAGACGGCCGCGCAGCGGAAGCTGGCCATTCTGTTCAAGCATGGGACCTCCTATGTGCAGAACGGTATCTTCCCTGATTCGACCAACTTCTATGTCAAGAACGACCGGGCCGCTTCGGTCCGCTCTAACTCCAGCATTTCCAGCATTTTGAACAACCAGACCTGGTCGGCGGCCGATTCGATGTACATCGTCGACCGTTTCGACAACTGGGTTCCGGATTATTTCAATACCGACGCTACCAGTGATATGGATTCGTTAACCATCTACGTGCCCAAGGACAAGGGCACCTTCACTGCTACGCCGACGCTTTACGACATTGCTGGTAAGGGCTGGGGTCATAACCCCACGGAGCCGAGCACCTATCTAAAGACTGAGAGTGACGACAATTACACCTACGTTCGTCTCTTCCAGCCGAATTCTGGCAAGTCTTATGCTTCCCGCGGCAAGGATCACTGGGTTGACGCTCAGGATTCGCCGGGCGCTGGTGCGCAGGAAGTCTTCAACGCCGTGGCTTCCACCACCTGCTCCGATTCGGCGTTCTCGATCATTTATCTGGGCGCCCCGAATCATGGTAACGTCCCGGGCTTCGGTCTGAAGTTCAACCGGACCTCGGACAACACGACCTCGATTCCGATCTACTTCCATCTTAATGGTAAGAAGGTCGCGAACACGAGCAAGAGTCTGCTGGGTGTTTCGGCCACCAACACCGCGACCATCACCCGCACGATCCTGAAGTCGGATGACAAGGCCCTGATCGGAAGCCTGACGATCAGCAGCACGAACATGAAGGTCACGAACCGGGCCACGCATGAGAGCAATGCAATGTTGAACCGTATCGCGCTGGGCAGCCACACCCCGGCTAAAACCTTCAAGATCGTCCTGAAGGACAAGTTCGGTGTGCCGTTCACCACCGGTTCCACCCTGGACGGCTCGGCGGTGGAGAAGGTTTTCCTGCAGTACAAGTATGTTGACATTACCTATTACACCGATGACGACAAGGATGACGACCACCCGGCCGGCACCGTGAAGAGTTATGCCGTAAACAGTGCCATGACCGCGATCCTGAACAACGGGACCACGGTGGGTGGGAATTCCCGTAAACCGAGCCATTTCATCCTTTCCAGTGTCATCACCAATCCTGGTGGTACGGATCTGGACGCTGGCGTCGATTCGCTGAAGGGCATCAATGTTGCCGCGGGCAGCCTCATCGATCTGAGCACCGCGAAGTGGCAGGGCACGACCTCGCACGGTTTCGGCAGCGGCATCCTGGTAATCGCCAAGTCGGCTTCCGGCGGCGCCAGCGATTCCGTGCTGTGCTCGGCCGAGCCTGGTCCGGTCTATACCTTCGACATCACCACTTTCCAGACCAACCTGAATACTGCCAACTCCAGCGGCAAGGTGACCAACAATGCGGTCATCCCGGCGTTCCTGCCGATCTACGCCCTGGACGAAGACTACAACAAGGTGTCTGGCCTGGATTTCACCACCACCGGGGCAGAGAAGTTCCTGACCAAGTTGAGCATGTATTCAGGAGCGGGCAGTGTTTCGGCGATCAATTTCCTGATCGACGGGCACGATCCGGTGCTGGCTGGTCCGGCGGCTTCGGATTCGGTCACCCTGGACAGCTTGGGCATTAAAGGTGTGGCCCGCGCTGCTGCTTACGGCCAACTGGCCGCCGTGCCTGGCTGGATGCAGAGCGACAAGTCTTTCATCTACGGCTACGACGTGGATAAGGCCGACCGTACTGACAGCAGCTTGATCAACCTGGGCGGCATCGGCGCCAACCCGATGGGCCTGCGCGTGAAATTCAACGGCATCCGTCGTGTCACGATCCAGTGGGCGATTGGTAAGGGTCCCAACGGCGAGTATACTACCAACACCGTGAAGACCCTGGACCTCGGGCTGTTAAACCTGCAGACCGTGTCCTCGATCGACAGTGTCACCAACGTCAAGGCTATAGCCATCAGCGGCGACAAGGTGGGCGCCACTGTCAACCGTGTCATCCAGTTCAAGGCTGGCGCCGGTAACACGATCGGTCCGGAGCAGCCGGATAGCATTATCTTTGTCAAGTTCCCGCACCTGACCGGTGATGCCGGTCTGCCCGCGACGTTTGACGCCTCCAAGGTCAAGTTGTCCGTGGACGCTGGTACGACGTATTATGCTTCGCCTTGGGTCGGCGGCGCCGGTGACTCGATCGCCATCGTGGCCCCGTTCCTGATGGATCCGTCTGGTACCAACGGTATCTACGTCAAGATCGAAGGGTTCGTCAACCCGACGGCTTCCGATACCAACTACATGATCCAGGTTGCGACGGAAGCCAGCCCGGTTTGGGCGTCCTCGAGTTACAGCGATGGCTACCATCCGAGCGATCAGTCCCTGCATCATTTCTTCATCGCTACCCAGGCCACCGTTGCCGACAGCTTCAAGACCGGCATCAAGTGGACCTCGCAGCTGACCAAAGCGGCCGCGCTGAACCTGACGGCCGGTGTGCAGTCCGACAGCTTCGCGGTCTTCGGTGCTGACCGTTACGGCAACATCGTGACCCTGGTCGACGATGACAACCCGATTAGTCGCGGCCTGATCTTCAAGGCCGACACCTCGGTCGGCGGCGGAAGCGCCGTGATAAAGCAGAAGTTCCATCCGGATACGACGTTCACCAGCCGTGGCGCTGGGATGTACGATTCGCTGACAGCTTCTGTCAAGGCCCGGTTCAACACCCGGACAATCGGTGGTGACTACGCCAATGCCAAGGTCTATTTCGGCGGGCTGAGCATCACCCCGGCCAAGGCCACCAGCGCTGGTTATTATATGGTGGTTATGGATTCGACCGATGTCAGCATCCGTGATTCCATCCTGATCAAGGCTGCTGGTACGGTTGCCGGTTCCGTGGCTAAGATTTCGCCCACGGATACGCTCAAGACCTCCAAGAACACCGAGCAGACGACGGCGTTGGTAGCACTGTTGAAGGACGCCTACGGCAACATCCTGGCCGACTCGCTGGTCAATTTCGCGGTCACCACCGGCAGTGCGACTTTCATCGACTCGAACGGCGTGGCAATCCTCAGCGCCAAGACGAGCATCGATGTCAAGAGTGGCGCCGACGGTAAGGCCTCCGTGAAGATCAAGACCGGCAGCACTGGTGATCTGATTGTCGTCACCGCCAGCCCGAAGTCGGTTCCGACTTCGACCGTGACTTATATTATCACCACGACCATCGTGAGAGTCCAGGGTGATTCGCGCATCCACTTCACCGCCCTCGATTCTCTCGTGCCGGACACCCTGGCCAAGAGCCTGGTTGCCCATGTGAGGGACGGCGATGGTGTGAAGAAGGTTTCGCTGGTCACCTACAAGACCATGCTGACCCTCGGCACCGACAACAAGTTTGTTGCCGCCGCCACGACCGACACGGTCGCTTATGATTCGACCATGGCTGTCACCTCCGGCGACTCGGTGGACGTCACCTTCCATCTGCCGAAGCAGGCTCTTGGAAGCTCTGTCGCCTACAAGGTCGTGGTTACCGACGCCTTTGATTCGCTCACCGCTTCCGTGATGAAGAACTATGTCATCGCCCCGAAGCGCGGCAAGAGCAAGCTGAGCACCGAAGCGACCAACGTGGCTGACATCATGCGCCTGGTCTATCTGGTCCTCGGCTATGCCACTCCGACCACGGTTGACTGGTTCGGTCTGGATCTGAACCAGGACGGCGCCTTCACCGGTGATCAGGACCTGGTTACCATCCTGAATATCTGGAAGGGCACCGCCACTCTGGCCTCCGCTGGCGAGCAGCAGACCCGTTCGGCCAAGGCTTCGCTCTCCTTCAAGGAGACCGACAAGGCCAACGCGAATCTGTTCATCGAGCTGGAGAACAAGGGTGAGCTGAATTACGCTGAGTTCCAGGTTAAGTATGACGCCACCAAGTATTCGCTGGGTGAGGTCAGCCGGACTGAGCGTATCGATCAGAGTGTCCAGGTCGTGTTCAACAACCGTAAGGAAGAAGGCATCCTGCACATTATCGTCATCAACCTGCAGGGTCGTTCCATCACCAGCGGCTCGGGCGCTATCCTGAGCGTGCCGGTCGAGGCCCTGAACGGTAAGTTTGACGGTAACGGCGAGATCAGCCTCCTGAGCGTTGGTTTCGAGCAGAACGTGCAGAGCGAGCTGAGCAAGGAAGTTCTGTCGCCCAAGGCTTCGCTGCCTAAGGCGTTTGCCATGAGCCAGAACTATCCGAACCCGTTCAACCCGTCGACCACCATCGCTTACGATATTCCGGAAGGCAAGGAAGTCCAGGTTCGACTGAACATCTACAACGTCCGCGGTCAGCTTATCCGCACCCTCGTGAATGAGGTAAAGAGCGAAGGCTCCTACCAGATTCAGTGGGACGGTTCGAGCAACAACGGGCAGAAGGTGTCCTCGGGCGTGTACTTCTATCGCCTGGTCGCTGGTGAGTTCAACCAGACCCGTAAAATGGTGATCCTCAAGTAACTCGGACAATAACGGCGAAAATAGTGCCGAATTCAGGGAGGAATTCGGCACTATTTTTAAGCGGAGAAATCACATTATTGTCTGAATTATCTATCACAAATGAGGAAACGACCTGTTATGGGATGCCATGCTGAAGCCAGCATTACCTCTTATATCGGCTCGTTTAGAGACGAGGAGGTTAGGATATGAAACTTAAAAGGCTACTAAGCCTGGCAGGGATATTGACTGCGATACTGGTCTTTTCCGGGAGTAGCCTATATGCGCTTGACGCTGTGGCAGTACAGAGCGCACAGGGTTTCCCGGGTGGGACAGACACGGTCGATGTCTACATAACAACCGACTCGGCGTACATAAGCGCGGAGGTGGGACTAAGCTTTGACAAGACAAAGCTGAGTTATGTCGACGGAAGCCTGGTCGTTAACCCAGCGGCTTGGAATTCCTCTTGGGGAGCGCCGCAGGTTAGCGTTGATGCCGCCACCGGAAAAGTATCAGTAGCGCTGTTTTCGCTGGACGCCAATGCTGCATTGCCAAAGGCTTCTTCCCCCATGAAGTTGCTTTCGGTAGTGCTCAAGGTGGCCGGCACGGCAACTCCGGGAACGGTGACTGTAACTCCGAACGGGCGGTTTATCTCCCGTACCGACATCATCAACAGCACTGACGGTACGAATGTGACGAACCTCGCCGCCGGGACTTTCACTATCCTGAGCAGCTACAGTCTGAGTGCGGACAGTGTGACCTCCAGCATCGGTGGAACGGTGGCTGTGCCGGTTTACATGACCAACATTCAGAATGTAGTCGGAGCCGAGTTCACTATCGGTTTCAACAGCACGCAGTTGATGTATGCGGATTCAGTGGTTATCAACAAAGCCATCTGGAAAGATGGCGAACCTCAGCCTGCCACGGTTGACGCCTCGGTGGCCGGTCAGGTTAAAGTTGCCATCTTTACTCTCAGCGGCGGTTACATCTCGTCCAATAACGAGAGCGTTATACTGGCAACGATTTACCTCAAGGCCAAGGCAACTGCAGTTGAGGCTGCCAGCAACCCTTTGACTGTAATTGCCGCGACAGTTACCAGTCGGGATGAGTTGTACAATACAACTACCAACTCCCCGACAAGGTACAACGGCAATGTTAACATCAAAGGCAAGTTCAGCCTGAGGGTTGGTAGCGATGCAGCCGCACCGCGTGGGGGTTCGGACACGGTCAAGGTTTACCTGAAAAACTCCGAGACAATCGTGAGCGCTCAGGCGACCCTGAAATTCGATGCCTCCAAGTATACGGCTACGTCGGCCAATGTTGTGGTCAACAAGGACATTTTCTCGAACGTCGGTTCGGTTCAGACAGAAGTTGCGGTCTCCGATTCTACGGTGTCGGTTGCATCTTTCGCTTTCTCGGCCGATAGTATAACGGCCGGCGATGGCGACAAATTGATGTTCACGGTTATTCTGAACGTCAAGAACACCGCAGCGGTCGGGTATGACAGCCTGCAGGTGAGTGGTTCGGTAGGTATCCGTAATGAAGACTATACCACGGACAACGTGAATATCGGGACCCTTTACAAGGGTGCGTTCCTGATCCGCAGCCCGTTCGAGTTGCAGGTCGAGAACGTTTACGGACGTCCGAACACTACGCAGAAAATGAATGTCCTTCTGACCAACCGTGATGTCGTGGTGGGAAATGAAGTGACTGTCACCTTCGACAACACGAAGCTGACCTATGTCACGAATTCGGTCCAGGTCAATTCCGCGATCTGGAACGGCGGGGCTCCCACTCCGGAAATAGTCGCCGGCGCCAATAGCATCAAGATTGGGCTGACCGACTTGACCGGCACCAAGAGCATCGCCGCCGGTGGTTCGGGACAGTTGCTCCTGTCGCTTGAATTCACGGCGAAAGCCGCGCTGACTACCGGTATGTCCTCGACGGTCGGTATCACCGGTATCATGGCTGTGCGGGATGAGATGTACAACGTCACAGACGTAGCGGCGGCCGGTGTTTCCGGTTCGTTCAACGTCGTGGACGACATCACTCCGCCCAGCCCGGTACGCAACGTGTCGATGATAAAGGTCGGCACCGAGTACCGTCTTACCTGGACAAATCCGACGGATGCAGATCTGGCCCGTATTACAGTGGTGCGCCGCAATGTCTCCGACAGTTCGGAAGAGACCTTGTTTAGCGGTATCGCCACCTCCTATACGGATGCAACTCTGGCTTCGGGCGTGGCGTATGTGTATGTGCTCACGGCTTACGACAACGTGGGTAACGCCTCCGAGGCTTATGTGACCCAGCCGACTGGGCCAGCTGTTGATCCGAATCTTGATTTCAACCAAGATGGTAAGGTTAACGCCGGTGATCTGTACATGTATCTGAGCGATCCTTCACCGTCGAATATCGCGTATCTGGCCGACCTGATCGCTTACCTGCTTGCACAGCCGGTTCCTGCGACCATGCTGGCCGCGAGCAACAGCGGTTCGGTTCAGGTCCAGCCCGGTGCTGCTTATGTCAGTCTGAGCAGCAGCTTCGAGACCTTCGTGGCGCGTTTCACTTTCTCGTACAACAAGGCCTATGAGTTCTCCGGTGTCGCGCTCGGTCAGGCGATGCAGGGGAAAGCCATGATCAAACCGATGGCCGAAAACGGCCAGCTGGTGGTGGATGTTATCAGTCTGACCGGTTTCACGCCGTCCACCCTTACCAGCGAGCTCTTCACTGTCATGTTCCGTAACGGCAGTTACGATCAGGCCAGCCTGAAAATCGAGAAGGTTGAAGTTGCCGACCGCAACGGCACTATTTACAACGGCGAGAAGGGCCGTCTGGCCTCCTCGGCGGTGCTGCCCAAGGCATACGCGCTCGATCAGAACAGCCCGAACCCGTTCAACCCCTCGACGACCATCGCTTACGAGATCCCCGAGAGCACGAGCGGAACCAAGGTTGTGCTGGCTGTTTACAACATTCGTGGACAGAAGGTTATTACCCTGGTCGATGAGCTCAAGGAATCCGGAAGGTACTCGGTCAACTGGGACGGCCGCAGTGAAGCCGGACAGCGCGTATCTTCGGGTGTCTACTTCTACAGACTGCAGGCCGGCGATTTTTCGGCGGTCAGGAAGATGGTTATCCTGAAGTAGTGATCGACGAAAAGCTCGGCGCTCCACCATACGGTGGAGCGCCGGGTCGACCTGATTCAAAACAGCTCATCAGGGGGATTTTATGAAAATAACCAGATTACTATTCCTCGGAATAGTACTCATTCTGTTCAATGTTGTCTACCTGGCGGCCGCCGTCTTGCCGGACACAGTGTTTGTCCGTGCCAATTCGGCCAAGCCGGGTGACACTTTGCGGGTGTCCGTAGGGATCGATTTCAATTCCGACAAGGCCGGTGGCGTTATCGCGGTCTTTAAGATTGATTCGACCCTGACCGAGATGCTCGACACAGTGCCGGGCAACTGGTGGAGTTGGGATACCTCTTTCGGGAAGAAGCTCGTAGACGGTGATCCCAACGGTTTGGTCAGCGGCGCCTTGAGCGCGCTGGTCAGCTTTGACAAGCCCACTGGAACCATAGGTGTGACGGTCTTCGGTGTTAATGTCAAAGGTCTGGCTTCGGCGGCGGTGGGTGTGATCAACACCGACCAGAAGGGAACCTTGGTTAATTTCAAGTTCCCTGTCTCCGCCCTGGCGGCTGAGGGTAGCTATTCGGTGAAGACAGCCGGAGAAGAGGGTGTCCAGATCTCCAAGTGGCCTTTTGCTGACGGCACTTTCTCGGATTACCCTGTTTTCAGCGCCCCGGACATCATGATCGCCAACATCCCGGAATACAATGCGCTGCAGCTCGGCGCCACGTTGCCTGCGATGATCGGCGACACGATCATGTTTCCGGTCAAGGTTGAGAACAAGGATTCCATCGGCTCCGGAAGTTTCGCCGTGGTTTTCCCTTCGAATCTGATGTCGTTCGCGAACACGGTGGTTGCGGGTCCGCGTGGTGCCGGCGTTAATTTCAACGGCGCCGTGGCGGCCGTTGACGCCAACACCAGCCGTGTGACCGTGAGTTTCAGCGGCGCCGCGGTGCCTCCGGGCGGTCTGGCTGCTCTGTGCCAGATCTATTTCAGTGTGAACACTGCCAGTTCTGCTACTGGTACGGCCACACTGGCCAATGTGGCGCTGAAAAACATGGCCGGGGGCGCCTTGGCCGTGCAGGCTCCGTCTGTTGCAAGCACCGCGCTGAATTATTTCTTCGGCGACAGCCTGATCGTGGATGTTAAGTCCGGGGATTTCAGCGTGCTCAACGTGCAGCAGCGCAAGGTGACAATCCCGATCCGTCTGGTCAACCGCAGCAAGTCTGTGTCGGTTATCCGGTTCTATATCCAGCCGGATCAGACTAAGCCGATCGGTATCCTCACGCCGTCCAAAATCAACACAACCGCCCGTACGGCTGGTTGGGTTGCGACCGGAAGTGTGGACAGCACCAACGGTGTCGGAACGATGGTGGCTTACGCTCCTAACGTGGCCGGTTCGGTCACTCCGGGCAGCGAGGCTGTGTTCACCATCGAGTACGATATCCTGCGGCCGCTGGACCCGAGCCTGCTGCCGATGGACGTTTCCATGATGCTCAAGGGTGTCGAGGTTTTAGATGCCGACGGTATGAATGTCGGTATCCAGAAGGTTGACGGTACGGTCAGCCTGGACAGCCGTGTGCCGAACAACGGCGAGGATGTCAACCCCGGCTCCGGTCTGCCCAAAGCTTTCGCAATGGCGCAGAACAGCCCTAACCCGTTCAACCCCTCGACGACGATCAGCTATCAGATCCCCGAGGATGCAGGGTCCGGCGTTCGTTTCACCATGAACGTCTACGACCTGCGCGGACACTTGGTCAAGACTCTGGCCCAAGGCTTCAAGGCCCCTGGAGTCTACCAGGTTTTCTGGGACGGGACGAGCAACAGTGGTCAGAAGGTTTCTTCCGGCGTATACTTATACCGGTTCTCATCGGACCGTTACACCGCCACACGGAAGATGGTCATGCTCAAGTAGCTTGAGTTGACCTGAAAGTAAAAGGCCGCCGGACTCAAAGTCCGGCGGCCTTTTTATTTCATCCAACCTCAGAGATCAGGCCTTGGTCTTGCGGGTTTTCTTGTCCGCAAGCTCTTCTTCCAAGCTGGACAGCTCTTCCTTGATCGTTTTTTTCAGGCTGCTCTTGCCCTCTTCCACCATCCCGCTTATCTCATCGCGGATGTGGCTGATCGATTTTTTACCCTCATCCACCAGCTTCGACATCTCCGACTTGAGGGACTCGATCGATTTTTTACCCTCATCAAGCATCTCATGGCCACGCTTGGCCACCTGCTCAGTGGTTTCCTTCAGAGCCTTGCAAGCATCTTCCTTCTTTTCCGCGAGCTTCTTGCGGGTCTCCTCTCCGCTGTACGGCGCAAAAAGGAGCGCTACGCCGGCGCCCACGATGGAACCAGCCAGGAAAGCCTTGATGATCGAGAAAGTGTGTCCGTTATCTTCCGACATATCAACCTCCCGCGTTATGAGAAAGCTAACCTCAGTCTGGCGCCCTCAACCCTGACGGGAAAACTTGTCCCCAATAACTTTAAAGAATGCAGCCAGATTGAGCAAGGGACCACGGATACGTGACTGGAAAAGATCCAGCAGATCGATCAGCTCCTGGAGCTTGTCCCGGGTTTCGGGGATGAGTTGGGAGAAATCCTCGATCTTGCTGCTAGTGTCATCGGCCAGGTCCTCCAGGCGCGCGCCGATGTTCTGCAGGTGCCCAAGGGAAACCTCCAGTTTCTCGCGCACCGTGGTGGCTAAATAGGCCTGCAGGCGGCGCAGCTTGAGGTACACCAACACGGCGAGGACAGTCATGACAAGAAAGTAGAGCGCGATTACGGCCAGTGAAACCGCAACGATGATTTGAACAGACACTAACATGCTTCGCTCCCCGCTCAAGATTTGGAATCAGAGACCCCAGTCCCTGGGGTAGCGGAAATCCCGATTGATCGTACGCTGGCTGAGCTTGGCGATCAGGGGCAGATGGCGTTTGTACTGAGTGGTGCGCACCTTGCGAACGAGGATGTCGATCAGGCGGCGGTCATAACCCAGACGCTCGACCTCCTCAGGAAGAAAACGGCGATCGATCAGCAGGTAGAGCAACTGATCCGCGTCATCGTAAGTGAAACCGAACTCGTCCTCATCGGTCTGGCCCTCCCAGAGGTCGGCGCTGGGTTTTTTCTGGAGGATCGGAGCCGGTATCTCCAGGAACCGGGAGAGCTGGCGCACGTGGTTCTTGTACAGGTCGCCAAGTGGGTTGAGAGCGCAGGCCATGTCGCCCCAGAGGGTGGAGTATCCCAGCAGGTACTCGGTCTTGTTGCTGGTGCCAAGGACCAGGGCGCGCTCGGCGGCCGAGATGTCGTAGAGCACGATCATCCGCATGCGGGCCATCACGTTGCCCCGACGCAACTGGTCCATGCCCGGGTTGGCCTCCAGGTAGGGTTTGACCATCGGGGTTATCTCGCACAGCTGGCTGCGCAGGCCCAGATATTCGGCCAGAAGGCGGGCATCGGCCAGGCTGCTGGGATTGCTCGACTCGTAAGGCATGAACACGCCCAGCACGTTCTCACGTCCCAGGGCGCGCACGGCCAGGGCCGCCGACAGGCTGCTGTCGATGCCGCCCGAAAGGCCCAGCACAACCCGCTCGAACCCCACCTTGCGCACCTCGGTGCGGATGAAATTGATAAGCACCCGGCTGACCTGCTCGCAGTCAATTGCCAAAGAGGGCTTTTTTAATTCGCTTGAGCTCATTGAAACTCATCAGGAAATTTTCATCCCGCAGGATGGGTGAATGTATCCGGGAGCGGGTCAGCTCGTTCATATCAAGATCGAGAGTGCCGGTGGTCTCCTCCAGGAACGGCAGGGTCAGGAGCGGCTCGCCGTTGGGGTCGATGGCCTGGGAGCAGCCGCTGAAACTGATCCCGTCCTCGCAGCCCACCCGGTTGACGTAGACCAGAAAACTCGAATGCAGCAGGGCATAGCTCTGGGTGATCCGGGCCCAGTTGATCACGCTCTGGAACTGGCCGTTCTCGTTCATGCCGCGCACCGGGCTGTTGGAGATGACCAGCAGCACCTGGGCCCCGTCCTGGCACAGGATATATGGATTGACCGGGTGCCAGGCGTCCTCGCAGATCATGATCCCCAGCTTGCCGAAACGGCTCTGCACCGCCTTGACCCGGCTGCCGGGCGAGAAATAGCGCCCCTCGTCGAACATCCCGTAAGTGGGCAGGTAGGCCTTGCGATGACGGTGGAGCAGGCGGCCGTCCTCGAAATAGAAAGCCGAGTTGTAGAAGAAATGGCCCCGGCTGTGCTCCACCAGCCCGACCAGGATCGAGATGCCCCGGCGGCTGAATTCGGCCAGCTCGGCCAGGCGCGTGTCCTCTGCGGTCATCGCCACCTGGGCCACCATATCTTTGAGCAGGTAGCCGGTCAGCGACAGCTCAGGGAACACGATCAGCTCGACGCCATCGGCCAGCGCCTGCTCGATCGCGCTACGGGTCTGCTCGAAATTGTTATCCAGATCGCCCAGACGGGGGGCGCTCTGCTGCATTCTGATTTTCATATCCGGTCGAGGACTGTTTCGAGTTAAAAAGGAAAACACTCCGTTTATGATAATTTGAATATCATAATTATGGCAGGGGAGTGTGGCGGTTTCACTAATTTAAGCATAACACCCCGGCAGAGGCTTTGTCAATAAGGTCAAGGACTACAAGGCTTGTAAGGCCCGATTCTCAAGGTTCCGGTTTGAATTGATTTTCAATGCCCAGTATGTTATAATAGAACCTGACCGCGATGAGAGCGGTGACCGGCGGCTGTATGTGCGCGGCCGGCCGGTGGCGGCAGGAACCGTTCCGGAACCGGAACTGAAAAGAAAGGTGGATCAGATGGCGCTGAATAAGCCGCAGAATATATCGGACAGCCAGTTCGAGCAGTCGGTACTGCAGTCGCAGGGCGTGACGGTGGTCGATTTCTGGGCCCCCTGGTGCGGCCCCTGCCTGCACATGGCTCCCGCGCTGGAGGCTTTTGCCGAGGCCAACGCGGGCCAGGTGGCGGTTTTCAAGATGGATGTGGATGAAAACCCTCGCACCGCGCAGGCGTTCCAGATCCGCAGCATACCCACGGTCATATTTTTCAAGGACGGGAAACCGTCCGACATTTCCATCGGCGCGGTCAGCCAGTCGGTCCTCCAGAAAAAGCTGGATGCCCTGAAATAAGGAACAGGCTCAGGATGAAGTTCCTGCCCAAGTTGATCAAATACTGGTATATCGATCTGATCAGCCCATTGATCCGTTTCTGTATCCGACACCGGATAGAGCCGAACCTGCTCACCTCCATCGGCTTCGGTGTCACGATAGCCGCGGCGGTGGCTTTCGCCCTGGATCATGTGCAACTGGCCGGTGCGATCCTGCTGTTCAGCGGGACGTTCGACATCGTGGACGGCAAGGTGGCGCGTGCCACCGGGCTGGCCAGCAAGTTCGGCTCGTTTTTCGACTCGACCATGGACCGTTTTTCCGACGCTGTCATCTACCTGGGCATCATGCACATGTACATGGTCAAGGGCCGGACGGAGATGGTCTGGGTGGTGATCCTCTCGATCATCGGCGCGCTGATGGTGAGCTATGCGCGCTCCAAGGCCGAGGCACTGCACATCAAGTGCAGCGTCGGCCTGTTCCAGCGTCCGGAGCGCGTGGTCTACCTGGGCTTCGCCGGAATCCTTGGCCACACCACGCTCTACTGGGTCGTGTGGCTGCTGGCCGTATTCTCGAACCTGACTGTGATCCAGCGGATGTTCCATGTCTACTCCGTCGCGCACGGGGTGCCGCTGGACACGGATGACGACTGAGCACCGGCGGCACCGCCCGTCCCGCTGAGGGCCGCGCCTGCCTCCGGCTCCATCCGGTGTTATGACCATTCCCATAAAATCAAAAGGTCTTTTCATCTCGTTCGAGGGCGGCGAGGGAGCGGGCAAGAGCACTCAGGCCAACCTGCTCGCCTCGCACCTGAAAGCCCTCGGACAGCGGGTGCTGCTTTGCCGCGATCCGGGCGGGACGACGATCGGGGAGAAAATCCGCGCGATCCTGCTCGACCGTGAGCACGGTGAACTGTGCCCGCGCGGCGAGTTGCTGCTGTACTTGGCCAGCCGGGCGCAACTGGTGAGCCAGGTGATCGCACCGGCGCTGGCCGAGGGCCAGGTGGTGATCGCCGACCGTTTCCACCACAGCACCCTGGCCTACCAGGGCGGAGCGCGCGATCTGGGCGCCGAGGAACTGGCGCGGATGAACCTGTTCGCCACGGACGGTTTGCTGCCCGAGGTCACTTTCCTGCTCGACCTGCCGCCGCAGGTGGGTTTTGCCCGCAAGGCCGGCGGAGGACCGGACCGGATGGAGTCGCTGGGTGACCGCTTCCACGAGCGGGTGGTGCGTTCTTTCCGCGAGCTGGCCCAGGCCGAGCCGGAGCGGATAGTCCGCCTGGATGCCAGCCGTCCGGTGGAGGAGATTGCGGCCGAGATCAAGGAGCGGGTGGGGCTGCTGCTCGGCAGATAGAGCCGCAGGAAAGCATATCCACATGAAAAACGTTGCGCCCGACTGGATATCTCCAGCCGGGCATTTCCTTTACTAACGGTGACCTGAGTCTGAAGTTCTCTTGAAAAAAAGTGCGGAATGCGATATATTTGTCACTGACAATTACGCTGTGAAAGCGGGATCGGCATTGATGGACAAAGGGGGCGTTCCAGTCTGCTCTGTCTGTTGTTGCAGGTCCTTTTTTTATCCAAATGTCCACAATTTTAAGCGAGGCGAACGACAGAACAATCGGTTGTCGCTCCTCACCCGGTGGGGAAATTGGTTCGAGAATGGGTCTTTCCTGGATTCATAACCTCACGCTGACCGCGTAAAAGAAGGGCAGGAAAAATGGACCAGTCTCTTTTGTTGATTCTGGTTTTTGTTATCAGTGTGCTTGGGTTGCTCACGGCTTACTGGCTGGCCCGCTGGGTCATCCGCAAGGACGTGGGCAGCGAGGCGATGCAGAAAATCTCAAATGCCATCAAGGAAGGCGCTGAGGCTTTCCTGCGCCGCCAGAATAAAACCATCGGCCTGTTAGCCCTCCTTTTCGCGGTGGTGCTGTTCCTGGGCTATGGTTTTGTCCGCGGGCATCGGAGTTTCGACCCGGTCGGCAGCTCGCTCGAGTTGGCTTTCTGGATCACCCTGTCGTTCGTTTTCGGCGCAGCCTGCTCGGTGTTCGCCGGCTACGTGGGGATGTGGGTCTCCATCCGCAGCAACATCCGCACGGCCACCGCGGCCCTGAGCAGCCTTAACGATGCCCTGCGCATCGCCCTGCGCGGCGGCGCGGTCTCCGGGCTGCTGGTGGTGGCGATGAGCCTGCTCGGCGTGGGCGGGCTGTACACCCTGGTGAAATTGACCGGCTCGGTGCAGGACGTGACCAAGATACCGCTGCTCATCGTGGGCTACGGTTTCGGGGCCTCGTTCGTGGCCTTGTTCGCCCAGCTTGGCGGCGGAATCTACACCAAGGCCGCGGATGTGGGCGCCGACCTGGTGGGCAAGGTTGAGGCCGGCATCCCGGAGGATGACCCGCGCAACCCGGCCGTGATCGCCGATCTGGTGGGTGACAACGTGGGCGACTGCGCCGGCCGTGGCGCCGACCTGTTCGAGTCCACCGCCGCCGAGAACATCGGCGCCATGATCCTGGGGGCCACATTGGCCTCGCAGGCCGAGAAGATGGGTATGGGTTTCTCGGCCGGAGTCATCGGCGTGATGATGTTCCCGCTGATCGCCCGCGCGTTCGGGATCATCGCCTCCATCGTCGGCATCCTGATGGTGAAGATGGACAAAGAGGAGAAGATGGACCCGATGCAGGCGCTCAACCGCGGCTACTACATCGCCGTGGTCCTGGCCCTGATCGCTTTCGGCGGCT
This sequence comes from bacterium, assembly GCA_021372515.1. Lineage (NCBI taxonomy): Bacteria > bacterium. The sequence continues at coordinate 21,180 of JAJFUG010000048.1, read as the reverse complement.
GCACCTACTGGCTGCTCTCCAGCCCCAGTTCCCCGGCGGCCTGGTGGCATTTCTTCATTTGTGGCATCCTGGGCGTGCTGACCTCCGTGGCTTTCGTCTACATCACCCAATACTACACCGAATATAAATACCGTCCGGTCCAGTCGATTGCAGAGGCCTCGAAGACCGGCCCGGCCACCAACATCATCGCCGGTATCGGCGTGGGCTTCGAGTGCACGGCCCTGCCGGCGCTGGTGATGGGCGCGGCCCTGCTCTGCTCGTACTACCTGGGTAAGAGCGCGTTCCCGGCCGAAAGCGGAGTGCATGGCGGGCTGTTTGGCACTGCGGTGGCGACCATGGGCATGCTGGCCACGGCGGCTTTCATCCTGGCCATGGACACTTTCGGCCCGATCACCGACAATGCCGGCGGTATCGTGGAGATGTCGCAGCAGCCGGAGGAAGTCCGCAAGAAGACCGACCGTCTGGACGCGGTGGGCAACACCACCAAGGCCCTGACCAAGGGCTACGCGGTCGGTTCGGCGGCCCTGGCGGCTTTCCTGCTGTTCCAGGCCTACATGGATGAGGTGGTGCAATATTCAGGTATTCTGCAGGAGAACCCGTCCTTCGAGTTCGCGGTGAACCTGGCCAAGCCGGTGGTTTTCGTGGGCGGCCTGCTGGGCGCGATGCTGGTGTTCCTGTTCTCGTCTTTCGCCATCCGTGCGGTCGGACGGGCGGCGCAGGCGATCATCGAAGAGGTGCGCCGTCAGTATTCCAAGCTGAAGAGAGAGCACGACATGATCGTGTTCCCGGATGATTTTAAGCCGGATTACAGCTCCTGCGTGGATATCGTCACCCGCTCCGCGTTGCGCCAGATGGTGGTGCCCGGGCTGCTGGTGGTGCTGATGCCGGTGGCGGTTGGGATCACTTTCAAAGTGTTCAAGGATAGTCCCACCGACTTGATCTCGGCCGAGGCCGTGGCCGGGTTCCTGATGATCGGCACGATCGTGGGTATCCTCCTCGCCCTGTTCCTGAACAACTCGGGTGGGGCCTGGGACAACGCCAAGAAGTATATCGAGTCCGGGGCGCACGGCGGCAAGTACCTGACCCTGGCGGACGGCAAGAAAGTCAAGAACCCGGTGCACGGGGCGGCCGTGGTGGGCGATACGGTGGGCGACCCGTTCAAGGACACCGCCGGACCCTCGCTGCACGTGCTGATCAAGCTGCTGTCCACTATCACCCTGGTGCTGGCCCCGCTGTTCATCTGAGTAGATTAGTAACGTGAGGATAATCTAAGTATGAAAATGCTCTCTGGTTCTATCCAGAGGGCATTTTTTTTGTGTATAAAGAAAAGGTTTGTTATTATTTATCGGAACCTTTTTTGGAGGATATCTATGGACAAGAGATTTCAGGTCTTTGTTAGTTCAACTTATAGCGACCTGCAGGAAGAGCGCCAAGAAATAATGCAAGCCTTGTTGGAGCTTGACTGCATCCCTTCAGGAATGGAGTTGTTTCCTGCGGCGAATGAAGATCAGTGGACTCTTATTAAGAAAGTTATTGATGACTGTGATTATTATATAGTGATTATTGGTGGAAGATATGGTTCTACGAGTGGTGAAGGAATTAGTTATACCGAGATGGAATACAAATATGCGGTTGACAAGAACAAGCCGGTCATAGCTTTTTTGCATGAAAAGCCAGACGCATTACCGGTTAATAGATGTGAGAAAACTGAAGATGGCAAGAAGAAACTTGCTCTGTTTAGAGAGTTAACGGAAAAGAAAATGTGCAAATATTGGGATTCTCCAGCAGATTTAGGTTCTAAGGTGAGTCGAAGTATTATTAAGCTGATAAAAGAACATCCTGCAATCGGTTGGGTTCGTGGTGATCAAGTGTCAGATGAAAACTTTGCTAAAGAAAATTTAAGTCTGAGGAAAAAAGTCGAGGAATTGGAGAAACAATTAAATGCTGTTAAGATTCAGAAACCTGAAGGGACTGAAAATCTTGCACAAGGCGAAGAAGAGTTCTTAATTGAGTTCAAGGTGCCTACTTTTTCTGGATGGGGACATGACGAGCAAGAATATAGTACAAATATTACATGGAATAGTATCTTCGCTGCGGTGTCTCCTGTTGTAATGAACGAAGTTAAGGAAAATGAGTTTTTAAAAGTATTGGATGAATTTCTCTCTGATTTCTGTTTTGCTATATTAAAAGAGCAAAAAGATGTGAAGATGGAATTCAATCATGTTCATATCGATAGAAAGTTTCATCAGACAATAAAAATACAATTGTGCGCTTTGGGATTGATAGAGAAAAGCACAAAACCAAGAAGCGTACACGACACAGATGTCTATTGGACTCTAACGCCTTATGGAGAATTTTTAATGTATCGGCTTCGGGCAGTACCATCCAAATCCAGAAATAGTATTAACCCTTCCCGCCCAGGACTTTGAGCAGCTCCAGCAAGTCGAACACGTCGGTCTTCCCGTTGCCGTCCAGGTCTGAGGCGGTCGAGTCCGGATGCGCCCCGGAGAGGACCTTGAGCAGTTCCAGCAGGTCGAACACGTCCACCTTGCCGTTGCCGTCCAGGTCGCCCTTGAGCGCGTGCGCCTCCATGCCGCTGCCTGCCAGGTGCAGCTTGAGGGAATAGCGCCCCAGCCCGGCGTGGAGCACCTTGAGCGTGTCCGCATCCGTCACTCCCGCCGCGGGAGTGAACGACACGGCCAGGCGCAGGGTGTCGCCCGGCAGGATACAGGCCGTGTCGGGGCGGCAGGCGAAAGCCGGGTTGAAGTTCGCCAGAAGCACCACCGCCACCCCGTGGCTGGAGACATTGGCCACGCGCAGGGTGTCCCAGGCCGTCTCTCCGGCGCTCCGCGGGCCGAAGGCGAGCGAGTCCCGCCCGACAGTCAGCTCCGGCCCGTCCTGCCCGCCCTTGACCGTGGGGTAGGGCCAACTGCCCAGGCCGGAAGTCAGGTTGTAGATTTTTCCGGCGTGGATGCCGTTGTCTATCGTGTCCAGGATCGCGGCGGCCTGCTTGCTGCGCAGCCCGGAGCCGCAGTTGACCCCGATGGGGTAGCCTGCGGGAAGTTCCCGCACCTTGGCCTGGAAAACCTGGGAATTGAGCGGGAAAAGGTGCGCCCCGGCGATATGGCCGCCGTCATACTCGCCGCTCTCGCGCACGTCGATCATGACAAGGCTGTCGGTGGTGTTGATCAGGTTCAGGTATTCGGCCGGGGTCATTTCCTGGTAGCCCGGCAGGGCGGTGGCGGCAAGCAGGGTCAGGGCAAGTATGGCAAGGCGGTGTCTGTACATGGGTATCTCGCGGCAGGTGACTTTACTTCGTGTCAGGTCCCCCCGGCTAAAAACGCAGGGACTGAAGGAATGTATCTGCAGAGGCCCGGACCGGCTCCGCCCGGGGCGATCAGGTCCAGACTGGACATACTAATAATAATAGTTATAACTTAAAAAAGGAACACTAAAGCGGGTAATTTTCAGGCCACGGCGGATATCCGTTGCCACGGTACATTATCTTTGTAACGTAATCGCTCCGTCCGGGGTCTGAAATATCGGGAAATGTTTAATCTGCTGTTGCAGTAGGTTTCAATTTCAGAGCTGTTCGTCTTGAACCCAAGAGGGGGTGGCTGAATGTTGAAGAAGCTGGGTTTTGTCCTGTTTCTGCTTGCCGGTCTGTGTCTGACCTCCTCCGCCATGCAGGCGGCCGAGCTGCAGTTGGCCCAGGGTGGCGGCGGTGATTTCCGTAAGCGCGCCGAGGCCCGGTTCGACAGCATGTGCGTGTTCCTGAAGCTGGATGAGAAGCAGGTCAAGCAGGTGCGCGAGTTCAACCAGGGCATGATGGATGAGATGGGCAAGCTGCGCGAGCAGAGCCAGGGCGACCGCGAGGCCATGCGCGACGGGATGCAGAAGATTTTTGAGGGCTACCAGAAGAACCTGGAGGGAGTCCTGACTGCGGAGCAGAAAACGAAGCTGAAAGAGTGGAACGAGGCCCATCCGCGCCGCATGGGACGGGGCGGCCGCGGCTGACAAGTCCGGCGCCGGCTGTGGCAGCGTAGCTGTGGCTGCATAAATACAGAGAGCCTGGGCGGGGCGACCCGCTCAGGCTCTCTGTGTACCGGACCAGGCTTATCGGTGCCGCGCGCTCATTTGTAGCCCTTGCCGATACTCCAGGCTTTTTCGTATTTCGCGCCAAGCTTGTAATAGGAGCTGTCCGCGTGGGAGAAGAGCAGGGGCCTGACTTTTCCCAGGTCGATCCTGCCGTCCGCCAGCACCGACTCATCGGCGTGCACCTGCACGATCCTGCCGATGAACATTTCACCCCGCTGGTTTTTTTCGACCCCGACCAGCTCGCATTCCACACATATGGGGCATTGCACGATCAGGGGTGCGCCGGTGTCCCCCTGGAACAGCTCGAACAGCTTCGATTTGTCGGTATTCTGGCCGGAGACTATTCCAACATAGTCGGTGGCCCGGACCAGGTCTTCACCGGGCAGGCAGAGACTGAAGACTTTGTTTTCCCTGATCCCGGTGTTGGTGTAATGATCCGCTCCCAGAACCACGCCGAGCGTGGGCGGTTGATAGCACATCATCGTGAACCAGGCCACTGTCAGGAAATTGGGCTTGCCGTCCACCAGCGCCCCCACCAGGGCCACCGGCATCGGGAACGAGGGATTGACCTGACCCAGCTTGATTTTCATTGTCCCGCTCCATGTTGTGTAATTGGATGCATTCCTGTTGCTCGCCCCATTTTATCCGGGAACAGCCGGATGTCAACATCCCAGGGTTCGGAACCCGTACCGCGGGCCTGTCAGGCCCGGACCACGCGCAGCACTTCCTCCAGGCTGGTGATCCCGGAGGCGGCCTTTTCCAGGCTGTCGCGGTAGATCGGTATCATGCCGGCCCGCAGGGCCTCCTCCCGGATCTCCTCGGCTGAGGCAGAGCGCAGGATCGCCGCTTTGATCGAGTCGTTGAGGGTGAGTATCTCGTGCGTGCCGGTGCGGCCCTTGTAGCCGCTGCCGTTGCAGGCCTCGCAGCCCTTGGCCCGGAAGAAAGTGCCGCTCTCTGCCAGGTCGCCCACAATCCCGAGCTCGATTTCATCCAGCTCGTACTGTTCCTTGCACTTGGGACAGAGGCGGCGCAACAGGCGCTGTGCGCAGACCAGCAGCAGCGAACTCGACACCAGGAACGGCTGGATGCCCATGTCCAGGAAACGGGTGACCGTGCCGGCGGCGTCGTTGGTGTGCAGGGTGCTGAACAGAAGGTGGCCGGTGAGCGAGGCCTCGATTGCGATCTCGGCCGTTTCCAGGTCGCGTATCTCGCCCACCAGGATCACGTCCGGGTCCTGGCGCAGGTAGCAGCGCAGGGCGCTGGCGAAAGTGAGGCCGATCTCGCGCCGCACCTGCATCTGGTTCACCCCGAACAGCATGTACTCCACCGGGTCCTCGGCGGTCTGGATGTTTATGCCGGGGTCGTTGATGTAGTTGAGCGCGGCGTAAAGGGTGGTTGTCTTGCCGCTTCCCGTGGGCCCCACGTGCAGGATCATGCCGTAGGGGCTGTGGGTCATCTGCTTGTACAACTCCAGGTTGTGCGCCGAGAACCCCATGCGCTCCAACTCCACTATCGAGCCGCTTTTGTCCAGGATACGCATCACCACCTTTTCGCCGTAGACCATGGGGCCGGTGGCCACGCGCAGGTCGATGTCGATGCCGGTGCGGGTGAATTCCTTGAACCGGATGCGCCCGTCCTGGGGCAGACGCCTCTCGGCGATATTCAGCCCGGCCATGATCTTGAGCCGGCTGACCAGGGCCTTGAGCGAGTTGGGCGGGAGCTTGAGCGCCACCCGGCAGACCCCGTCCACCCGGTAGCGCACCAGCACCTCGCGCTCGAACGGCTCCACGTGGATATCGCTCGCCCCGCGGGTGTAGGCGTCCTCGATGATCCGGTTGGCCAACTGCACGATCGGAGCGCTGTCCTCGTCGACATCCTCCTCCAGCTCCACCGACTCCACCGACTGATCGCCGAAGGCGCTGCCCACCAGGGCCGCCACCTCGTCGATATCCGTGGCCTCGTGCTTGAACTGCTGCTCGATCACCCGCCGTATCTGGCTGTCCGCGGCCACCACGATCTTGGCCACGCTCAGCTTGGTCGCCCAGCGGAAACTGTCGATGCGCTCGAAATCCACCGGGTTGGAGATGGCGATCTCGACCGCCTGGGCCGCGCTCTTGCGGATCGGCAGGACCATGTACTTCTTCAGGTTCTCCTCGCCCACCAGGTTGAGCAGCTTCACGTCCGGGACGAAATCCTCGCCGATCTCCATGTACTCGTGGTCGGTCAGGCGGCTCAGGTAGTAGGCCAGCTCCGTGTCGGCCATCTTGATCTCGGGCTGGTGCACTTTCTGGATGATCCGCGCCGAATAGTCGGCCACCTCATCCAGGAGCTGACGGTCCCGGTCGGTGAACAGGCCCGTGCCCTGCGGCGGGTTTTTGTTGATGATCTGGATCGCGCCGATCACCCGGTCGCTCACCACCGGCACGGTGATCATGCTCTTGGTCTGGAATCCGGTCTCCTGGTCCACGCCGCTGTAGAAATTGGGGTCGTTCTGGGTGTCCAGGGAGATGTAGCTCTCGCCCGACTCGATCACCTTGCCCACGATCCCCTGGCCGCGGCGCAGGGTGATGCTGCGCAGGCGCTCCGACTTGCTGCGGTAGGCCTGCCGCAGGTCGTCGTTGCCCCGGTACAGCTCCTCGCTGAAATAGACATTGGTGAAATGGACGCTGTTGTCCTTGGCCACGGAATAGATCGTGATCGCCTGGGCCTGCACCAACTCGACCAGCTTCTGGATCGTTATCTCCAGGACAGTGTCCAGGTCTTTCTCGGTGATCTGACGCTTTGAGACGAGAATCTTAAGCAGGTTGTTGAGCACCTGCTTTTCATCGGAGGTGGAGCGCAGCTTGTTGGGAGAAGCGATTTTTTCCATCGGCAGGTCTCGACGGTTGCTGGCGGTGTCAGGGTATCCGGGGATGATACCTGAATATAAGCCTATGAAAATGTTGTGACAAGCCTCCTGCAAGCTTCCGGCCCGGGCGGCGGGCCAAAGGCCGGCCGGGGCTGGCATGAACCTTGCAATCTCTGCAACCACAACCTCACTAAGGAGATGCCATGAGCCTGGAACCGGATGTCCTGCTTGCCTGCGTGCACCTGTATTCCGAGATCGGCGACACCAGGAAATCACGCTACTACGACCGTTTGTTCATCCATGTGCTGCGCCGTAACCTGAAACGCCGTCCGGCTTGACAGCCGGCCAGAGCCAGGATACAATAGTTCAAACCCGTGGTGCGTTTTCCGCTTGAATGTCAATGAGTTAAACTCTCTCCGGCCGCAAGGCCGGGGTTTATGCGCCGGCGCCGTGGATGCTGCCTGAATACCTCAAATACTGGGGCCTCGCCCGGCCCCCGTTCTCGCTTACGCCCGACCCCGAGATGCTGTACATGAGCGGCCAGCACCAGGAGGGCCTGCTCCGGCTGAAATACGCCGTGGTCTCGAACAAGGGCGGGGCGCTGCTGGTGAGCGAGAACGCCGGGGACGGCAAGACCAGCCTGCTGGCCCGCCTGCGGCACGACCTGGACAGCTACTACGAGGGCCGCTGCCGCAGCGTGTTCATCGACCACCCGACCCTGACCGCCAACCAGATGGTCGGTGAGATCGCGCGGCAGCTCGGGGTGGGCTCGGGCAGCAACGACAAGCTGACCCTGCTCAACGAGCTGCGCGAGCACCTGCTCACCTGTCACCGCCAGGGTGTAAAGTGCGTGGTGATCCTGGACGAGGGCCAGATGCTCTGCCACCGTCCGGATATCCTGCAGGAACTGCGGATACTGCTCAATTTCTGCGTCTCTGACGCGTTCCTGCTCACGTTTGTCCTGAGCGGGCAGAAACCGCTGGATGAGGCGATCCGGGCCATGCCCGAGTTCCACCAGCGCCTGCCGGTGCGTTTTTTCCTGCGCAACCTGGGACGCGAGGACACCCGCGAGCTGATCCGCTACCGCCTACGGCGGGCCGGGGCGGCCGAGGGCCGGGAGATATTCAGCGAGGACGGGTATGCCGGGGTGTACAATTTCTCGAAAGGCTGCCCGCGCGTGATCTGCTCGGTGGCCGACCTTTCGCTGATCATCGCGCACAGCCGCTTCTCCCGTCAGGTCGATTTCGTGGCCGTGAGCCAGGCCTGCTCCGACATGAACCGCACCGAGGGCGGCTACCACTATTTCCATTTCCTCAAGTCGTTCAGCGCCGAGGGGGTGGAGTCGGAAAGCGGCCCGTTGACCTCGGCTGTGGAACCCGTTCCGGCCGCCAGGCCGCCGAGGGAAACGGTCGCGCCCGTTGCGGAGATTCAGTCTCCGGCGCCGCCGGTCAATAAGACAGAACAGCCCCCGGCGCAGCCGCCGGAGGCGGACATTCCGGGCGTGCGGGTGCGTTTCGCGATCGTGGAGCCGGGCCAGACCACCGCCGGAGAAACATCCGCCGCGGCGCGGGCCACGGAGCCGGCCGCGGTTGCGCCGGTCCTGAAACGCACCGAGGGGTTCAAATGCTCGTTCTGCGGCCTGGAGCTGGGCCGTGGGATGCGCCTCTGCCCAAACTGCGGCGAGGAACTGGCCGCTGTGGTCGAGGAGGCGAAACCGCCTGCCGCACCGCCCGAGCCGGAGCCGGCTGCGGTGGAGCGGTCGCAAGAGACGGGCACGGATGAGTACGCACCGGAGGATATCGCCGCACCGCCGGAAACGGCGGCCGCGGACAATATCGAGGATCACGTCACAGAAAGCCCGGACAGCCTCCTGCGGCCCGGCAACCAGCCCGCCGAGCTGGAGCTTCTCTCCGGCATCGAGCGCTGGGGCCTGCGCGATTTGATCTCCAGCCGGAGCTACCTGGAGCGCGGTGAGGTCACCGATCCGGTGGCCGAGGAACTTGTCGCCCTGAACCCCGGCCGGTTCTGGCAGGGCGGGGCGGTGGCGCAGAACTTAAACGGCGGGGGCAAGGTAAGCTTATGCGCGCGCTGCGCCCTGGTGGTCCGCGGCGAGGAACTGGTCCTGGGATTCCGCGGTTCACGCGAGCGCGTCGGCTACCGCCAGTTGCGGCAGGTCCGGATCGAGCCGCTGCAGTACCGGGGGAAAACTTTGCTGCATCGTCTGGTGCTCGAAACGAGCCAGGGGCTCTGGGCTTTGAGTCTTCCCCTGCACGGGGAACCCGGCCAGGCCCTGGCCCAGCTTCTGGCACGCTACATATCTGTCCGGGCGGTCCTGCTGGGGGCGCCGGATTTTTCCGCGTCGTCAGCCGGGGCGAAATCTGCCTGAGCCACCCAGAATCCGACGAGGCTGTGGATGAGAATGGATCCGCTGGACATGCAGATGTTCTCCGCGCTGCTGGTGCTGCTGGTGGTCCTGTATTTCTGGGTCCGTCACGTCCAGAGCCGCCAGCGTTGCAGCCGCAAGGTCAAGGAGCACTGCCGGGATCTGATCCTGGACAACCGTCACGCCCTGGCCGCGGCTGGAGTTGACATCGAGGGTCTGGTCAACCTGGTGCGCATGGATATCTCCTGCGAGCAGCTGGATGCGGTGATCAAGCTGCTGCTGCGCCCCCGTCGCCAGTACGATATCGACCGACTGGACGCCCCGGGTTACCTGGAGGTGGACCTGGACCTCGACCGCGAGCCTGTCACGGCGTCCAGATCTGCGGCCACGGTGTCCAACGGCGTGGAAAAGTCGCCTGCAGGCGCGCCCGGGGCCGATACGGAACCAGCCGCCGCGGTTGAGGGCCAGCCGGAGGAGGAGTCCGCGGCCGACAGCCAGCGACGGGCCTCGCCGGACCGGATGGAGGCCGAGGAGGAGAAGACCTGGCTCAAGTTGGCGCACAATCGTTTCCGGGATGCGATAACCAAGCGCGGAATTTCCGATCGAAGGGCGCGCTTGCGCCTTCTGGTGCGCATGGTCGAGCTGGGCAAGCGGGCCGTGGATGAGGACATTTCCAAGTCCGGGGCCCGCAAGGAGTACGAGCGCGGGCTTTGGGACCGTTTCTACGAGAACGAGTATCTCCAGTTGAATTCAGAATGAGTGCCGTCGCCGTCTGGCGTGGCGGGTTTCCTTCTGTACGGAACAGGGATGCTGAATTCTGTCGAAAGAATGGTGCGGATGACAATTAAAACCCTCGGATATAAGCGCCTGTCCATGTTCCTGGCCACGGCGGTCCTGCTGGCCTCTGCGGCGGTGCAGCCGCTCCAGGCCGGCAGCCGTCTGGGTAAGATCACCGGAGTGACCGGCGAGGTGTTGGCGGTCAACCTGGGGCGTGAGCAGGGCCTGTACCAGGGGCTGCGCGGCAACGTATTCAAGTTCGATTCGCTGCGCAACACGGTGGATGTGGCCGAGATACAGATCATCTCGGTCTCGGCCTCCCAGAGCCTGGCCAAAGTTCTGACCCGGCGCGACAGCCTGGAGGTGGGCCAGTTCGTGGACATCGAGGGCACCATGCCGCAGTCGCCGCTCGAAAAGGTCGACATGCTGCGGGTGATGGAGGAGAGCGCACGCAACTATTTCGCCGCCCGCCAATACACGGAGCCGGACAGCGCCAACTGCCTGGCCCTCTGCCGTAAGATCCTGGCCCGCGAGCCGAACAACCGTCTGGCCACGCAGCTCATCGCCCGGATGATCCAGAACTATTTCCAGTGGGGCGACCGCGAGCGCTACGACGGCAATTTCGCCAGCGCCATTGTCTACTACATGCGCCTTCTCAAGGTCGATCCCGGCAACCGCACGGCCTACGAGCATATCTGGGAGGTCATGGACATGATCAACGTCGAGTCGCAGGTGCCGCTCGACCCGATCCAGCGCGGCCGTCCCCCTGATTTCTACTACGCCAGCGCGGAGCAGTACTACCGCAGCGGGCAGTTCGAAAAGTCAAAAAAATATTTTTCTTTCCTGCTGGACAACGTGGTGGAAAAGGATATGGTCGCCCGCGAGGGCCTGGCGCGCAACGACCATATGCTGACCCTGCTGGACAGCCTGCGGGTCGTGCAGAGCGGTATGGCCCAGGAGGCGGCCAAGGCCGAGCAGGAGCAACAGGCCGAGCTGCAGCGCCGCCGCGAGCGCACCCAGTTGGCCCGCTACTGGCGTGCGGTGGGGGATGACCTCTTCCGCAAGAAAGACTATGAGGGCGCGCTGGTCTATTACCTCAAGCTGCTCGACTTTTTCCCGGAGGATTCCCTGGTGCAGCAGCGCCGCGAACTGATCTCGCGGGTCGACATGGCGCTGATCCCCTCGGGCGAGTTCAGCCGCGGCAGCAACACCCGCGAGCTGAGCGGGGTGATGAACCAGTTCGGCTTCAAGGGCACCCTGTACCGCGAGATGCCCAAGCGCTGGGTGTTCCTGGATTCGTTCTATCTCGACCGCACCGAGGTCACCAACCGTCAGTACTTGCGCTTCCTGGAGAGCAGCGGCCACAGCCCGCCCCTGCACTGGAAGGACGGCAAATATCCCGCGGGGCAGGACAGCTATCCGGTGGTCTATATTAGCTGGCTGGATGCCAGCGAGTACGCGCGCTGGATCGGCAAGCGCCTTCCCAGCGAGGAGGAGTGGGAAAAGGCCGCCCGGGGCAAGGACGGCTTGCAGTGGCCCTGGGGCGACCAGTTCCAGGCCGAGCGGGCCAACACCCGTGAGTCGGGGCGTGGGGGGGTGCTGCCGGTGGGCAGCCTTCTGGGTGGGGCCAGCGAGCAGGGTGTGCTCGACCTGGCCGGCAATGTCTGGGAGTGGGTTTCCTCCGACCTGAAACCCTATCCGGGCTACGACCAGGACATGATGTATTTCCCGGGCAGCCTGCGCAAAGTGATCCGGGGTGGATCGTTCAAGGAGACCGGCGAGTACGCGCGCGGGGCGTACCGGGGCGACGGCGCTCTGGACCAGATTTACAGCAACGTGGGTTTCCGCTGCGCCAGGGATCTGCGCCTCAAGGCCGAAAATCTGGAATAAACTTCAACTTATGCTTACTTTTATGCAGTCTGTCATTTGCTTCCCGCTGCAGCTCTACTGTGCATCCGCTGCCCGGCCGGTGCGGCCTCGTTGTGCCCGCAACTCTGCACCGCATTCCGGACGGACCCGGGAGGAGGCCGCCAGGGGCTGACATTTTCAACCAGGAACGCCGGGACCGCCGGCCGGAAGACCGATGAGCATCCGCCGCACCAGAACCCGCCACAGCGCTCCGGCAGTGCCAGCCGCCGGTTGCGGGTTGTTGGCGGTGCGCCGCCGGGCGCGGGTGCGCTCCTCTGTTCCGGCGCTGTTGTTGTTGCTCTGCTGTCTGCTAATTGTTCCCTCCCGTCTGTTTCCTGCCGGTGCGGCCAATTTCTTCGAGGGCGAAATCTCCGAGCTGATCTGGCTCAGCTTCTCGGGCCGGGCCGCCGATAGTTTCGAGCGGGTGGGGGTGCTGCTCTCCCACGACCCGAACGACTACCGCGCCTATTTCATCCGCGCCACCTGCTACGGCTGGCTCAACGCGGTCAACCCCGAGAACCGGCGCTACGACAACCAGTTCATCGAATCGCTGGACGCCTGTATCGAGTATGCCGACAAGGTGAACCAGAAAGCGCCCGATTTCGGGCGGTCCCTGTTTTTCAGGACCCTGGCCCTGGTGACCGAAGCCCGTTTTAAGGCCTTCCGCGGCTACAGCATCTCCTCGCGCTGGACCACCCGGGCGGTGATAAAGGCGGCCGACGAGTTGGAGCAGTTGTACCCGGAAGAGCTGGACGCCCGGTTCCCGCGCGCCGTGTTCGACTATTACTGGGGCGGCAGCTCGATGGCCGGGCGGGTCTCGCAGTTCCTGCTCACCCTGCCGCGCGGCAGCCGCGAGGACGGTCTGAAGACCCTCCAGGAATGCGCCCACCGGGGTGACGGCACACGGCTATGGGCCGAGCTGACCCTGCTGGACATCTACCGCGAGGACCCCGCCAACGCCGAGCAGGCCCTGCACAGCGCCGAGCGCCTGCACGAGCTTTTCCCGGACAATGCCTATTTCCAGGTCGCCCTGGCGGACGCCTACCGCGAGCGCCGTCAGTGGGTGCTGGCCGAGGCGGTCTATCGCAGCATCCAGGCCAAGGCGCTCAACCGCCTGCCGGGCTACGACGATGTCGCGTTCGAGATCAGCCGTCTGCGCACTGCCGAGTGTGAGGTGAAACTGGGCAAGATCGAGGAAGCTTTCGGGACGGTGCGGGAGATTCTGCTCGCCAATCCGATCAACCCGGAATGGATCGTACCCTGGGCGCATTACTACGCCGCCCGGGTCTACCGCCAGCGCGGCCAGTTCAAGCGCGCCGAGCGGGCCTGCGAATACGCCCTGAACGGGGTGGATTACAACGACCTGCACAAAGTCTCACGCGAGGAGCTGGAAACGATCCGGCGCCTGTCCGAGAATGAGAAGTGAGTTCAGCTTTGCTCCGGCTGGGCCTGCGGAAGCGTCTCCTGCGGAACTGAAATCTCCTGCTCTTTGTACTGAAGCTGGTACAGATCGAAGTAAATCCCCCGTCGCTGCAACAGCTCCCTGTGCGTGCCCATCTCGGCGATCCGTCCGTGGTGCATCACTATGATGCGGTCCACCTTGCGGATCGTGGAAAGGCGGTGGGCCACGATCAGGCTGGTGCGGCGCTCGGTCAGGCGTTCCAGGGCCTGCTGGATCAGGTGCTCGTTCTGGGAGTCGATGCTGCTGGTGGCCTCGTCCAGCACCAGGATGCGCGGGTTCTTGTACATGACCCGGGCGAACGAGATGAGCTGGCGCTGCCCGGCGCTCAACGTGGAGCCGCGCTCGTTCAGCACGTGGTCGAACCCGCCCGGCAGGGAGCTTATGAAATCGAGGGCGCCCAGGTGCTCGGCCGTGCGGGACAGGTGCTCCAGCGAGGCGTCCCTGTCCCCCAGGGCGATATTGGCCCGCACCGTGCCGCTGAAAATGAAGACGTCCTGCAGGGCGATGCCGATGTTGCGCCGCAGCCAGGTTTTGTCCAGGTCGCGGATGTCGGCGCCGTCCAGGGTGATCCGCCCGGACTGCGGGTCGTAGAAGCGGCAGAGCAGGTTGATGATCGTGGTCTTGCCCGCGCCGGTCGAGCCGACGATGGCGATTTTCTCGCCCGGCTCCACCCGGAACGAGACCCCCTTGAGCACCGGCTCACCGGGGTTGTAGGCGAAATGCACGTCCTCGAAGGCCACCGCGCCGTCCACCCGGTCCAGGTACACCGGGGCCTGGGTGTTCTCGATCCACTGCTTCGCGTCCAGCAGCCCGAAAATCCTCTCGCTGGCCGCCATGGCCGCCTGGAAGATGTTGTACTTTTCGCTCAGGTCGCTGATCGGCTTGTAGAACTTTTCCACATACTGGATGAACGCCACCAGCACGCCGAACGACAGCGTGCCCTGCATCACGCTCAGCCCGCCGAACCAGACTATCACCGCCATCGAGATGGCCGCGATCATTTCCATCAGGGGGTAGAACAGGGCGTAGTAGAAGATTGTATAGATGTTGGCGTCCATGTTCTCGCGGTTCAGCACCTCGAAGCGCCGCGCCGAGTCGGCCTGACGGTTGAAGAGCTGGATCACGCTCATCCCGGAGAGCGACTCCTGCAGGAAAGCGTTGATCCGCGCGATCCGCGCCCGCACCAGGCGGAACCCCTCGCGCATCTTGCGCCGGAAATAGAAAGTCACCGCCAGAAGGACCGGCAGGATGGCGAAAGTATAGAGGGCGAGCTTGAAATTCAGCCAGAGCATGGCGGCCATGATCCCCACGATCATGGCCAGATCGCCGATCACCGTGACCAGCCCGGTCGAGAACAGCTCGTTGAGCACCTCCACGTCGCTCGTGACCCGGGTGACCAGCCGCCCCACCGGGTTGCGGTCGAAGAAGCTGAGCGACAGGCCCTGCAGGTGCTTGAACAGGGCCATGCGGATGTCGTACATGGTGCGCTGGCCCAGGTAGTTGGTCAGGACGATCTGGGCGAAGCGGAAGACCAGATCGCCGCATATGACCAGCAAGTAGATGATGACCAGTTGGCGGAAGCCCTCCATCCTGCCGGGCACGATATGACGGTCCAGCGCCAGTTTGATCAGGTAGGGACCGGCCAGCTCGCAGGCCGAGCTGATCAGCAGCACCACGGTGCCCAGCCAGATGTAGTTCCAGTAGGGGCGCAGGAAGGGGTACAGACGGCGGGCCATACGGCTGTCGTAGGCCTTGCCCGTGACCTCGTCCTCCACCATGTAGCTTTTCTGCTTGTCGCTCACCCGAGCCTCGCGATCCGCTCCTGCAGGAGCTGTTTCTCGTTGAGCGCCGCGTAGTAGCCCTCCTGCCGCACCAGCTCGTCATGCGTGCCGCGCTGGCTCACCCGCCCGCCCTCCAGCACCACGATCAGGTCGCAGTCCTTGATCGTGCTGACCCGGTGGCTGACAATCAGGGTGGTCTTGTTCTCCATATAGGAGCGCAGGCCGCGGATGATCTTCTCCTCGGTGCCGGTGTCCACGCTGGAGAAACAGTCGTCCAGCAGAAGGATCGGGCTGTCCGCGGCCAGGGCGCGGCTGATCGAGGTGCGCTGTTTCTGGCCGCCCGAGAGGTTGATCCCCCGCTCACCCAGCAGGGTGTCGAGCTGGTGCGGGAACTGGCTGATATCCTCGGCCAGCCCGGCGATCTGCACCAGGCGAAGGATTTCCTCCTCGTCCAGCTCGCGGTCCAGGCCGTAGGAGACATTGTCCCGGATCGACTCACTGAACAGGAAAGTCTCCTGCGGCACCATGGCGACAGTGCGCCTGAGAGCCGGCAGCGACCAGTCCAGGATGTCCGTGCCGTCCACCAGCAGAGTCCCGCGCGGCGGGTTGTACAGGCGCGGGATGAGGCTGAGCAGGGTGGACTTGCCGCAGCCCACCGGCCCGACCAGGCCCACGGTCGTCCCGGGCTCGATCTCCAGCGAGATGTCCTCCAGGGCGGGAGCGGCGGCCCCCGGGTAGGTGAAAGTCAGGCCGCGCAGGCTGATCCGCCCGCTGACTCGCGAGGTGTCGGCCAGGGCGACCCGGGGCGCGGAAGGCTCGGTCACCGCGGGGCGGGTCTCGAACATCTCCATGATCCGGCCCAGCGAGGCCCGTCCCCGCTGGATCACGTTCAGCACGAAACCGATCGAGATCATCGGCCAGTACATCATGCCCAGGTAGATGAAGAACGCGGTGAAATCCCCCAGGCTGATCCGTCCCCGTGACACCAGCCAGCCGCCGTAGCCCAGGATCACCAGCGAGGAAATCCCGCTCAGGAACGACATGAACGGGAACAGCAGGCCCGAGACCTTTATCAGGCGCATGTTGAGAGCCAGGTAGTCGCGGTTCAGACGGTCGAACTCCTCGGTCTCGTGGCTCTCGCGGGTGAACGACTTGATCACCCGGATGCCGGCCAGGTTCTCCTGCACCCGGGCGGTGATATCGCTCAGGCGGCGCTGCACTTCCATCGAGCGGTCGTGGATCACCTCGCCCACCCGCCGGTAGCTCAGGCTGACCAGCCCCAGGGGCAGGAACGCCATCAGGGTGAGCTTCCAGTCGAAATAGACCATCAGCGGCAGCGCGAAAAGAACTGTCACGCTGGTCTGGAACGAGTACATGATCGCCGGCCCCAGCAGCATCCGCACCTCGTTCAGGTCGTTGGTGGCGCGGCTCAGAAGGTCGCCGATGCGGTTGCGCTGGAAAAACTGCATGTCCTGGGTCAGCAGGTGGGCGTAGAGGTCCTGGCGGATGCGGTACTCGATCTGGCGGCTGATCCCGATCAGTATCTGGCGCATCAGGAAACGGAACACGCCCTGGACAAGGCGGATGCCGAGCAGGGCCGCCACCATCAGGGCCAGCACCCGCAGGCCGTGGTTTTTCTCCACGCTGTCGATGGCGAACTTGATAACGAGCGGCGACAGCATGCCCAGCGAATTGGTGAAAAACGCGCAGACCAGCCCCACCGTGAACATGTTGCGGTGCGCGGCCAGGTATTTCCTGAGCGGAGCCAGGGACTTGAAAAACGGTTTCTGAACGGGCTTGACCATCCTGCCGGGCCGTCCTTGCAAAGCGGGTGCAGTTTTTCCATGGTAACAGAAAATACAAGGGCGGACACCCTGTCATGCTCGGGGATCCGCCCGGTCGAGGCGGGCAGAGAGCGCTATCGCAGGGACCGCGGGCTGGCGGCCCCTGCCTTTCGATGAACCGGGTCCCGCTGGAACTGCTCAGGCCCGGTGGATTGCCTTTTTCACCGCGGCGATGAAATCCGGAGTGCTCCCGCAGCAGCCGCCGATAAGGCGCGCTCCCGCCTCGACCAGCCCCTTCGCCCCCTCGGCCATCTGTTCCGCGGTTTCATTATAGTGCGTGTGCCCGTCACCGCTCACCGAGGGCGCACCCGCGTTCGGCTGGGCGGCCACCGGGCGCTTGGAGCCGCGGGCCAGGCCGCGGACCACCTCGAGCATGTCTTTGGTGGTCACCCCACAATTGCTGCCCACGATATCCGCCCCGGCGGAGTCGAGCTCGGCGGCCACCTCCTCCGGGCTCTGGCCCCACATGGTGCGAAGGCCCGCCGGGCCGGACTGGAAGCTCATCGAGGCCAGCACCGGCCTGGCGCTCACGCTGCGCACCGCGCGCAGGGCCAGCTTGATCTCCTCGATGTCCATGAAAGTCTCCAGGGCGAACATATCCACCCCGGCCGCCTCCAGGGCCGCGGCCTGCTCGCGGAAAGCCTCGAACATCTCCTCGGCCGGGCGCTTGCCGCCCCACTGCTCCAGGATATCGCCCGTGGGGCCGATATCCGCCGCCACCAGGGCCTTGCCGGCTGCCGCCCCGCGGGCCAGCTTCACCGCGGCGGTGTTGATCTGGGCCAGACGGTCCACGGCGCCGTAGTGCTCCAGCTTGATCCGGTTGGCCCCGAAAGTGTTGGTGATGATTATATCGCTGCCCGCCTCCACGTTGCGGCGGTGCACCTCGGCCACCCTGGCGCTGCCCTCCTGCGAGATATTCCATATCTCTCCGCACTCGTGGCCGCTTTTCAGCCCCGCCTCCTGCAGCATTGTTCCCATGGCGCTGTCGATCAGGAGCACTTCGTTTTTCAGACGGCTGAGAAGGTCGTGTGGCATGGGACGGCAGTTCCTTTCACGGTCCGGAGTGTCTTGACAGGCGGAGGCTCGTAAATTTAAAATTGGAGTCCTGACTTTTGAGACCTAAGGTTTTAATTGTAATAAATCTGGTTCTCTGTCGCAAGTTGAACCGTTTCCACCCCGAGGACGAGGATGCCGGACCGAATCGAATCAGCGGGCAGTCTCTGCCTGCCTGTCGAGCTGCACCTGCACCTGGAGGGCACCCTGGAACCGGAGTTTGTCCACTCTTTAAGCGCGGGCCGTCCCGCGGCGGCAGGGGTGGATTTCGCAGCCCTCTACGCGTTCTCCGATTTCCTGGGGTTCCTGGAGGCCTACCGCCGCGTGGTGACCCTGCTCACGCGCCCCGCGGATTTCGGGGCCATGACCCGGGCCGCCTGCGCGCGCCTGGCCGGGATAGGCGTGCGCTACGCCGAGTTGATATACACCCCGCTCATCCACACCCGGCGCGGTCTGGAGCATGTGGAGGTGAGCCGGGCCATAGTGGCGGCCCTGGACGAGGCACGGGAAGAATCGGGCCTGGAGTGTAACCTGATCTACGACACGGTCCGTCAGTGGGGAGCCGAAGCAGCGCTGGAGACTGCCGCGCTGGCCGTGGCGGACCGCAGCGCCGGGCTGCCGGTGGTCGGGTTCGGGGTGGGCGGAGATGAGCTGTCCGTACCGGCTAACGAGTTGGTCGAGGCGTTTTCCCTGGCGAAACAGGCCGGGCTCTATAGTTACGTGCACGCCGGCGAGGTGGGGCCGCCGGAGTCGGTCTGGGAGGCGCTGGAGGTGCTGGGGGCCGACCGGATCGGCCACGGCGTGTCCGCGGCCCGTGATCCGCTCCTCATGGATGAGCTGGCCCGTCGCGGCACGGCGCTCGACCTCTGCCCGACCAGCAACCTGCTCACCCGGGCTGTGCCGCGCCTGGAGGAGCACCCCCTGCCGCTGTTCCTCGAGCACGGTCTCACTGTCACCCTGGGCAGCGATGACCCCGGGTTTTTCGGCTCCTGGCTGGACAATGAGCTGGCGCTCTGCAGGCAGCTCTGGGGCTGGGACAGCGCGGTGGTCAGCACCCTGGCCCGTAACGCCTCGCGCTCGGCGTTCCTGCCGCTCGATGTGCGCGAGGCCCTGGCCGCGCGGCTCGGGCTGGAGCAGGGCTGACACATGGGTCAGCCCCTGCATTCCTGGTCGACACTCAATGCAGAAAAATGTAGCGACTGTCTTAAAAGTCAAGGACAGGCAGTTGCTTTTTGGAGGAAGAAGTTTTTAGATATAGCGTTCAAGGTGATTAGTAATTTACGCATACAGGCGGTGATAGCGAGTTTTTTGGGTTTACCGGCACTGACGAGTCTAAGATAGAAGTTACGGATGGATGGATTGAACTTAGTAGCAACGAGAGTGGCCATATAAAGAGCTTTTCTTGTATCGGCTCTTCCACCGCAAATCATACGTTTACCGCGGAATTTTCCACTGTCGCGGTTAATGGGAGCCAGTCCGGCCAAGCGGGCGATCTGGCGGCGGTTGAGAGAGCCCAGCTCGGGCAGTGTAGCGAGGATGGAGCGAGCGGTGACATCCCCGATGCCTTTGATTTGCTTGAGGCATTGGACCTGCTCGTACCAGAGAGGGTTGTCCTTGATCAGTCGGTCGATATCGGAATCGAGGTCTTTGATTTCCTGGTCCAGCGAGGAGATAATGCGCTTCAGGCTTTGTAACACCCGTACGGTCATGGCCTGATGCAAACGGTTCAGTTCTGCGGTTCGGACCTCAACCAACTGCTTGCGCCGCCGGTCCAGGGCCTTGAGTTGTTCCTGAGCTTGGGATGGTAGAGGCTTTCCAGTGAGTTCGAAAACCTGGGCGAACTGTGCCAGAACCTTGGCATCGATGGAGTCGGTTTTGGCCAGTTGACCGGTGGAGCGGGCAAAATCGCGCACCTGCCGCGGGTTGAGAATACGGAGATTGTCCAATCCAGCCAGGCACAGTTCCAGGGCCAGAAGTTTTTCGTAGCCACCGGTGGCTTCCATGACAATCACCTGGAGTTGAAGAGGACGTATTCTTTTAATAAGTTGCTCTATGCCTTCTGAATCGTAGTTTACATTGAAATGCTCCTCAGAAGGCAGGACATGGACCTCAAGGGAGTCCTTGGAAACATCTATGCCCACAAAAGATACTTGGCTCATGGTTTAACCCATCCTTGCGAATGCGAGCGCTCAAAGAGCGGCTCATGTGACTGTTCGGGCAACTGCATGAGAACTGGCGGCTGGGGATCCAGCTACGATTACGGTAATCTCTACCCAGGGGCACACGATCTCCCAGCCACCGACGACAACTACAACCTCTGAAATGATTAACCATCTTCTTTTAAGATACAAGGGGCACGCTGCGGCGTGCCCGAAAGGCTTTTTTGTTCTCTTGGTTGCGGCCAAGAGAACCAGAAACCATGGGGGGCCGTAAACTCGCCCCGACCCTTTGGGCTTTTCTGCCTGCGGTGTGCATGTAACATTTGCACGCTCCCCGCGGTGGGGGGCGACGCTGGCGCTGATTGCCCGCCGGGCCGAGGCGCCGCTTCATTCCATAGTGTGCACGCGGCAATCACTCCGCTCCCCCGGTGTGGCTCAGACATACGGCCCCCGGGCGTCCCTGCGGGCCGCTCGGGGGTAACGACCTGAAATAAATCTTCAAGCGTTCGCCCAGGCCCTTCATCCCGCGGCTTCTTGTCCTTTCGCTCACATCCGGAAGGGCGACAAGCCGCAGAATTGTGTTACTCCGACAGCAACAGGCATAAGCCCCCGGCAGCACCCGGAACCGTGCTCATCAGATCACCGTCAACGCAACACATTGCCGATCAAACAAATCGCCACAGGCGGCAAAACGGCACGCGATTTGATGTACAAAGAAACGAATATTCCGATATGCCGTGATTAAACACCCTTTCGAGGCGCTGGTATGTCACATAACGGAGTCCGGTATTGGGTCCCCTTTTCCTTCCTCCTGCTGGCTCTGCTCGCCCTGGCCGGCTGCGGGCACGACAACCCGGCCGCGCCGGA
>JAJFUG010000047.1 GCA_021372515.1 bacterium | reverse complement strand
CAGGGGCAGACAGTCAGCCTGCGCCTGCCCGAGAATGCGAGGATCAGGCGGGCCGCCTGGCTGGCGGTGGAGGACTGGGACAAGCCGCCCGTGGAGTGCCCCCTGGAGCGTAAGGGAGCCGAACTGAGCGTGCGTCTTCCGCGCCTGGGAGCGGCCGGCCTGCTGCGGCTAAAGCTTGGTGAATAAGGCGAGCGGCGTGGATGTTAATGGTCGTTGTTTGGGGTGGGAAGGAATCCGAGAAGCACTGCCGGTTTATCCGTAAGATATTTTCTGTAGGGGCGCACCCGTGTGTGCGCCCGGGCGGAAACATGGGTCCGCCCCTGCACGAATAAAAAGGTTGATCCATGGGGCCGTACTGAAAAAACTCGGGGGCAATTCGTGAATCGCCCCCGAGGGAAATGTCACCGGAGGTACGTAAATGCCGCACACGTTGATTTTCCAGGTGGATTCCTTTACGGACACGCCATTCCGGGGCAACCCGGCCGGGGTCTGTTTCCCCGGCACGGAGCGGCCATCGGAATGGATGCAGAAAGTGGCCGCGGAGATGAACCTTTCCGAGACCGCGTTCCTGTTAGGCGGCCGCGGACATTACAGCCTGCGCTGGTTCACCCCGCGGGTGGAGGTGGAGCTGTGCGGTCACGCCACCCTGGCCGCGGCCCATATCCTCTGGAGCGAGGGCCTGGAGACCGAGGGCGCGGATCTGCGTTTCGACACCCTGAGCGGCGAGCTGCGCGCCTCCCGTGGCAGCCAGGGCTGGGTCGAGCTGGACTTTCCCGCCGACCCGCCTCAGCCCGCCCAGGCGCCGGAGGGCTTGGCCGAAGCCCTGGGGGAGAAACCGGTCAGTGTGCTGAAATGCCGCTACGACTGGTTCTGCGTGCTGGAGAGCGAGGAGGCGGTGCGGGCGCTGACCCCGGATTTCCGCGCCCTGGCCGGCCTGTCCAGCCGCGGGGTGCTGGTGACAGCCCAGGCGGGATCCTCCGAGTACGATTTCGTTTCGCGCTTTTTCGCCCCGGCCTGCGGGATCGATGAGGACCCGGTGACCGGCTCGGCCCACTGCTGCCTGGCCCCCTGGTGGGCCGAAAAATTGGGCAAAGATCATCTGACCGGGTTTCAGGCATCGGAGCGCGGAGGAGTGGTGCGGGTGGAGCCGCGCGGGACAAGGGTCCGTCTGGCCGGACAGGCCGTGACCGTGCTGCGCGCCGCGCTGTGCGGTTGAACAACTGCATTCCAGGCTGAGCGGGGTGTTGCGATGTCCGGTCTGACAAAAATGGCGGCTGTCTGCCTGGCCCTGCTGCTGCCGTCCCTGCTGCCCGCAGCCGAGCTGAGCGTGATGTTCCGCTACGATGACTGCTCGGCGCGCAGCGACATCGAGGCCGAGCTGGCGCTTCTGGAGGTTTTCCGCAGCCACGGGGCGCGGGTCACGTTCGCCCTGACCCCGATTGTCTGCGCCGGGGACGGCTATTCGACCGCCCCGCAGCCGGAGCTGCCCTACCCGTCGGAACGGGCGGAGGCGCTCAGCCCGTTCCTGCGCGACAGCACCCTGGAGCTGGCCCTGCATGGCCTCAGGCACCAGAACGGGCTGAGCGGCGGCCACCCGTGGCGCTCGGATTTTGTCGGTGTGGGCTACAGCGAGTTCTTCGGGCTGGACCGTGAGGCCCAGGCCGAGAAAATCACGCGCGGGGCGGACTATCTGGAGAGTGCGTTCGGCGCGCGGCCACGGATTTTCGTGCCGCCCTGGAACAGCTATGACCGGTCCACCGTGTCCGCGCTGGAGGGCTGCGGTTTATCCTGTCTTTCCGCCGGGACGCGCGGCGAGGCCCCGGAGGGCTCCAGCCTGGCGTTCCTGCCCGCCACCTGCGACAACCTGGGCCGTCTGCGCGAGGTGGTGCGCCTCTGGCAGAGCCAGGGCAGCCCCGAGGCGGCCCTGGTGGTGATGCTGCATGCGAGCCTGTTTGACGGGTCGAGGGCGCGCACGGATTCCGTGCTGACCGATGTCAATTCCACTCTCGGCTGGCTGTCCGGGCAGAAATCCGTGCGGGTGCTGTGTCTGGGCCAGGCGCTGAGTACAGGGCCAAAGTACACGGTGGAGCGGTTCAGACGGTACAACCTCTACCGCAAGGTCTGGCTTGCCGTGCCGCGGGTCTTGAGTCCCCTGCCGCCGGAGCTGTACCTGGAAAACCCGGAGCTGGCCCGGTTGATTGTGCTGGGGGTAGCCGTGTGCGCGGCGCCGCTGCTTGCGCTGGCGCTGGTCACGGGGTGGCTGGTGCGGAGGCGGCGCCTCCGGCGGAGGGACCGGGGTGACGCTTGACCGGGTTCGGCTCGCGGCCGCGCCGGTGCTCGCGCCGCCAGAGCCAGGGCGGCTCGAAAGAGGGCTGTCCGGCGTTGCGGGCGGCTTTCTCGATCCGGATGGCGAGTTCCGGGAACCCGTTGTCGCCGTAGTGGCTCACGGTCTCCCAGGCCAGCCCGTCGGCGATTATTTCCTCGGCGTAAAGACGGTCATCCACGAACACGTGGGCCAGCAGGCGGCCGTAGGTGTCGTCCCGGTAGGGCAGGTACTCCACGCTCGCGGCCGCGGCCACGATACGCTCGGCCTCCGCCTTGGCCCTCTGCCCCAAGTCCTCGCCCCCGCTCCCAAGCTGGCCTTTTTCCGGGGTGTCGATCCCCAGCACCCGGATACGCCGTCCCCCGATCTCGAACGTGTCCCCATCCACCACCCGCACCTGCGTGGCCGCCACCCGGACCCGCTCCCCGGCCAAGGGCTGTGGGGCCTGCGGGGTCAGACCGAGACGCTCCTGCAGGGCTTCTTTGCCGCCCAGCAGCCAAATCATCCCGGCCGCGACAGTCAGGGCCGCCAGGCGGAGCAGCCGGCGGCGGGAGATGACGGGATAGCTTTTCCGTCGCATGCTCAGACCTCGAAAGAGTCCAGGTCGCGGGCGGCCTCGACAGTCACGCCGGTAAACTCCGCGCAGCGCGCGGCCATCTCAAGCGGGTCGAAGGGCGGGTAGACATGCACGAGCACGGCCCGCGCCGCCCCGGAGTCGCGCACCAGGCGCGCCACACCCGAGGGGCTCAGGTGGCC
>JAJFUG010000046.1 GCA_021372515.1 bacterium | reverse complement strand
ACTCCAACGGCACGGATGTGGTCGAGCTGCGCAAGCGGGTGGGCATGGTGTTCCAGAAATCAAACCCTTTTCCCAAGAGCATTTTCGAGAACGTGGCCTACGGCCCCCGGATCCACGGGATTCGCGGCCGCGCCAAGCTGGAGGAGATCGTCGAGCGCAGCCTTTACCGCGCCGGCCTGTGGGAGGAGGTGCGCAACCGCCTCGACTCCAGCGCCCTCGACCTGTCCGGCGGCCAGCAGCAGCGGCTCTGCATCGCCCGCGCCCTGGCCGTGGACCCCGAAATCCTGCTGATGGACGAGCCGGCCAGCGCCCTCGACCCGCGCAGCACGGCCCGTATCGAGGACCTGATCGATGAGCTGCGGCGCGACTACACCATTGTCATCGTGACCCACAACATGCAGCAGGCGGCGCGTGTTTCCGATTTCACCGCCTTTTTCTACGAGGGGTTCCTGATCGAGTACGGGCCCACTCGCCAATTGTTCACCAAGCCCCGGGAGAAAAAGACCGAGGACTACATCACCGGCCGTTTCGGTTGATCGTGCGGGGAGGCAGAGACCTATGTCACAGCACTTGCTGAAAAGCATCGAGAAGCTAAAGCGCATGATCCTGGCGGTAAGCGCCATGGCCGAGGAAAACGTCCACCTGGCCGTGCGCGCGGTCGAGAAGCGCGATGCCGCCCTGGCCCAGAAAGTCATCAAGAGCGACATCGAGATCGACAACATGGAGGTGGAGGTCGAGGAGGAAAGCCTGAAGATCCTGGCCCTGCACCAGCCGGTGGCTTTCGACCTGCGCTTCATCGTCTCCGTGCTCAAGATCAACAACGACCTGGAGCGTATCGGCGACCTGGCGGTGAACATCGCCGAGCGGGCCGCGTTCCTCTCCACGGTCAGCCACGGCGTGAAAATGGTCTTCGACTTCGCGGGCATGACCGCCAAGACCCAGACCATGCTGCGCCAGAGCCTGGACGCCCTGGTGAACAACGACGCCCGTCTGGCGCGCCAGGTGCTGGCCACGGATGACGAGGTGGACGAGATCAACCGCCGCATGTACGAGCAGGTCAAGGACGGCATCCGCTCCCAGAGCGAGGACCTCAACGTCCTGATGCACTTCATCAGCATCTCACGGCACCTGGAGCGCATCGCCGACCACGCCACCAACATCGCCGAGGATGTGATCTACCTGGTAGAGGGCGAGATTGTCCGCCACAAGACCGAGGATTACGCCGCCGACCAGCGCAATGCGGACCGCAACAGGAACAGCAAGTGACACACTGAGTTCCAACCGTCTCAAGGCACGCCGCCCGGCCCTTTCAAGCCGGGCCGGTCCCATCTCGAAGTACGATCCCTGATTCAGAAGTCTGTCCCGCAACAAGCGGAAAACAACGGACCGGATGAACAGGGTTTTGTGCTGACCGATGTTTTAGCTGCGGATTTGCCTGTGGTTTGTTTTCGATTAGCGCCTGTCTTCGCAACCGGAGTCCTGTCAGTCAAACCCGGCGCCACCGTACCGACCCGGCGCGCGCCGCGCCACCCGAACCAGCCGTCCGTGCACCACGGAGCAGCACCCCGGGACCGGACGCAACACAAGGAGATGCCTTTGAGCCACAGGCTACCGAAACTCGCGCTCAGCGCTCTGGTCTGTGCGGTCTCGTTCAGCCGGCCCGCAGCCGCCCAGCAGGTCAACGAGGCCCTGGCGGCTTTCACCCCGGAGCTGTCCGCTTTCCTCTACTACCAGCACGATATCAGCAGCGGCGACGGCAAGAGCAACTCGTTCGATATCTCCCGCCTGTACGTGGGCGGCCGCTACAAGCTGGCCGACAATTTCAGCCTGCGTTTCCTGTCGGACATGGCCCACGAGGACAACGGCGAGTTCGAGCTGTTCGCCAAGTACGCCTATCTGGACTGGAAACTGAGCGTCATCCCGGCCAACCTGACCATGGGTCTGCACACCACCCAGAACTGGCGCACCCCGGAAAAGGAATGGGGCTACCGTGGAATCCGCAAGGCCCCCCTGGAGTCGTTCGGCGATTTCTGGGGTGATGTCCGCGGCCGCTACCTGGCAGGCCTGGAGGCCCGGCGCGCGGTGCTCGCCGCCGGTAATGCCGCCCAGCAGGCCGAGGCGGCGCGCCTGGCCCTGCAGAAAAGCGATTTCACCCGTGGCTCGCGCGGCAAGATGGGCTCCTCGGCCGACCTGGGGTTATCTTTCTCGCTCAAGCCGGACAAGAACACCTACCTGGACGTGATGGTCCTCAACGGCTCCGGCTACAAGAAAGTCGAGGACGACCGTTTCAAGAACCTGCAGGTGCGGGCCGGGCGGTACCTGTGCGGCGGGAAACTGCACCTGTCGGGCTATTTCGAGCTGGAGCCCTGGAGTTCGGTGCGCGCGGATGGCAGCGAGGCCAGATACAACAACTTGGAATGGGACCTTCTGGCCGGCTGGACCGAGAAGGACCGCTGGCAGATAGCCGCCGACCTCAGCTCCAAGCGCTTCGGCTGCAGCCTGGAGGATATCACCGCCACCAGTTTCGCCGTCTTCGGCAACCTGAACCTGGGGCGCAAGGACCTCAAGGCCATCGGGCGCTACGATTTCTACAGCAGCGGGTTCGACGGGTCGGCGGGCTCCAGCGCGGCTGCGCCGCTCAAGCTGGATGGCCGTCTGCTCATCCTGGGCCTGGACTACATCGCCAACAGCCGGGTGCACATCATCCCCAACCTGCAGGTGCTGGACTACGAGGACAGCGCCCGCCCGGCCCAGGCCATGCTCTACCTGCACACCCTGATCTCGCTCTGAGCGATGACTTATCAGAAGAAAACAACGCCCCGGCTGCGACAAGCCGGGGCGTTTGCGTTTAAGTTCAAACCCTTTTCGTACCGCTTCACTGCGTGACTTGACCCTCTGCGGCCTCCAGGCCGCCAAGGGGACAGAATCCCCAATTCTCATGCTAAGTGTACAACCCCAACCTCACAGCTTGAACTCGCTCAGGCGCACCGGCTTGCCGGTGGCGGCCGAGCGGTCGGCGGCAAAAACCACCCGGTGCGTCTCGAACGCGCTGTGAAGGTCGTTGTGCGGGGTTTCGCCCCCCTCCAGGCACTCGGCGAAATAGGCGAACTGCTCACGGTAGGGGTGGTGCGCCACATCCCCGCTGTCCACCAGTTGCACGTCCATTTCGCTCCAGCCGGCGAGGCCCTCGATTTTCTTGCTGTAGAATCTCTTGTTGTGGAACGAGCCGTGCGAGCCGACCATGTTCATGTTGAACACGTAGGGCTGCATGCAGTCGGTGACCGAGGCCACCTTGCCCAGGGTCAGGCCGTTCTCGAACTTGAGCAGGCTAACCGAGGTGGGGTCGTACTCGTAGGGACGGTAGGCCGGGTGCGGGTTGGCCGTGGAGCAGGAATAGACCTCCTCCACCCGCCCGCCGGTCAGCCAGAGCAGCATGTCCAGCGAGTGGCAGCCCGCGGTCAGGAGCGAGCTGCCGCCCATGTCGCGCTTGACATTCCATTCGAACTGGCCGTACCAGGGGCCGATGCCGTGGAAATAGTCACACTCGGCGTAGTAGACCTCGCCCAGCAGACCCTGGTCTATCACCGCCTTCATCGCCTTGGCCACCGAGATGAACCGCGCCTCGAAACAGACCGAGGTGCGCACCGCGTTCTTTTCCACCGCTTCCAGCATCCGGCAGGCGTCCTCGAAGTTCAGGGCGATGGGCTTTTCTATGATCAGGTCCTTGCCCGCGGCTGCGGCCTGCACGGTCTGCCCGGCGTGGAATGGGTGCGGGGTGCAGATATCCACTATATCGATATCCGGGTCGGCCAGGAACCTATCGTAGTCGTGGTAGACTTTCAGTTCCACTCCATAGTTCTGGCGGAACCAGGCCGGGTCGAGCCGGCGACGGGTCAGCACCGCCACCGGCTCGTACTGCGGCAGCTCCTTGAACGAGTTGAGGTGCGCTCCGGCCACCCAGCCGAAGCCAACAATCCCCACCCTGTATCTGGCCATCGGGGTCTCTCCCCTCTGCTTGGGTGTGAAGCGCGTCAGACCTGCGAGAAATCGAGCGGCTTCAGGATGATGTCCGTGATGTTGGAGACCGTGTCCTTGTACTGCTCGTCCGCGCGCAGGCGCAACCAGTCGGGGTGCGCGCCGAAAGCGGCCCAGCCGCTGTCGCGGGCGGCCATGTTCTCGTGTGAGAGCATGTAGGTCAGGCAGGGCATCTGCGCCCCGGCCAGTGTTTCGGCGTAGAACACGGGATTCAGCCCCACCGCCCGGAAAATGGCAATCTCGCCGCCCTGGTTGAACATCTCGATCTTTTTCTTCGCCATCTTCAGGCTGTGGCTTTCGTAGGTGCGCATCTCCAGGATGCGCGAGGCCTTGCCCGCCGTGGCCGCGGGCGCCTCCAGGCGCGGCATGTCCTCGAACGCCAGCATGAGCGTGCTCTCGTAGCGCAGGAACGCCGGGTCGGAGAGCGGCAGGTCCAGGATAGCGGCAGCCTTATCGCGGTATTCCTTGTCCGCCAGAAGCGCCTCGCTCTGCCCGGCGAAAGCCTCCAGGGAGGCGAACGGCAGCAGGAGGTAGAGGCTGTAGGAGGGCGTGTTCTGGCCGTACAGCGGGCTGAAAGCGCCCACCGGGTTCACACCCAGGCGGTTGTAGGCCGGGATGAGGCTGTCGCGGCAGTAGTCCAGGAAACGCTGGCGCTTCTCGCCGGTGGCCAGGCTGTAGCGCCTCAGCTCCAGATACTGGCGCGCGCCGCTTTCGGCTGCGGCGGCGGTCTGCGCGGCCGAGGCCGCGGCCAGGGTGCCGGCGGCCGCACCCAGGATCATGTCGCGTCGTTTCATCAGGGGCTTCCTTTCGGTTGGGGGACTCGAACCGTTCAATATGGATTGATAGAATATGAGCCTTCATTTTCACACGTGCGTGCGCAGTTTCAGCTCCAGCGGATGCGGGTTCAGGTAGTACTGTTTCTCCAGATACGGCTGGCCGTACTTGCGCACGTAATGCTTGATCAAGGTCAGGGGAACGAGCAGCGGAACATGGCCCGCACCGTAGGCCCCGATCAGCTCCAGCAGTTCCTGTTTCTCGTCCGGGGCCAGGACTTTCTTAAAATAGCCCAGGATGTGGGTCAGCACGTTGACATTCTTTTTCGGCGTGGCGGCAAGACGCAGCGCGCGCATGAGCTGCTCCGGATATTCGCTGAAAAGCCCCTCGCTCGCCATCTGCCCGGCCCCGGCCACCAGACGGCCCAGGCTGCGGTAGCCCTCCACACTGTGCGCCATCAGCAGCAGCTTGTGACGGGTGTGGAACTCCACCAGCGCCCCGGGAGAGGCGTTTTCCGCCAGCAGGGCCCGCCAGCGCTGCATAACGAATATCCGTTCGATGAAATTCTCGCGCAGCACCGGATCGTGCAGACGGCCCTCATCCTCCACCGGCAGATACGGGAAACGCTGCATGAACAGCCGCGCGAAAATCCCCACTCCGTTCTTGACCGGCATCCCACCGGGCGTTGCCGGGTAGACCTTGATCCGCTCCAGGCCGCTGGAGGGGGATTTGCTCTTGAAAATAAACCCGCAGAGGTCCTCGCGCGCCAGACCTTCCAAGCGCTCCTCCGCCCAGGCCAGCATGCGCCCGGTGTGGTCGATCCCGGATTTGATTGTCATAAGACGAGGCGAGCCGGGCTCTCCCACCAGGCGCATCGCCTCGCGGGGCACGGGAAGCCCGCACTCCACCTCCGGGCAGACCGGCACGAACTCTACCCACTGGCCCAGGGTGTCGCGGATGAACGGGTCCAGCTTGTGTCCCCCGTCATAGCGCACTTTCTCGCCCAGAAGGCAGGTGCTTATCCCGAGCCTGATCTTGTCGTTCGCCATGCCGTGCCCTCCTTACCGGAAAGGCATTGAAGGTGTAAATCCCCCTCGATCCCTGCAATGTCCGGTTAGGAACTTGCAGTTTGAAGCTGATCGTCTCATTTCTGCTTTGGTTTCGGCCCAGTACGGTCCGGTTAAAATTTAAGGGATAGAGCCAATTGAGGTTGATTTGGTTTAAGTAATTTGAGCTTGTCGAACTTGATTCTTAGAACTTCAATAATATCAACATGTTCCATCAACAGCTCGCCGATGACCTTTGTCAGTTCATG
>JAJFUG010000045.1 GCA_021372515.1 bacterium | reverse complement strand
CGGGACCAGCCTGCGCGGCGGCCGCGGCGGAGTGGGCCTCACCCTGCTGGGCATCCTGACTATCGGCTACCTCGAAAAAATACTGAGCATCAACGCGGTGGGCGAGGAGAGCCGCCTGATGCTGACCGGCCTGATAATAATAGTGGCGGTCCTGTTCCAGAAACGGCAGGCCTGACCATCCGTCCTCCACTTACCGGGAGAGCCACAGCCATGCAGAACAACCGTCCGAACCGCGCCCTGCTCTTTGCCGCCCTTGCCCTCGCCCTGGCCGCCCTGGCCTGCGGCGGCGGCGCCAAGACCGAATCCGCATCCGAGGGCTCGGCCGCGCAATCCGGCAAGGCCAAATGGATTATCGGGATGAGCCAGTGCAACCTGGGTGAGCCCTGGCGCGTGCAGATGAACGCCGACATCCGGAAGGCCGCCGAGGCGCACCCCGAGGTGGAGGTGATCTTCAAGGACGCCCAGAACGACAACCTGCGCCAGAGGTCCCACGTGGAGGAGTTCGTGCGCACGGGGGTGAACCTGATCATCATCTCGCCCAAGGAGGCCGCGCCCCTGACCGAGCCGGTGGCGGACGCCTACAAGAAAGGCATCCCGGTGATCGTGCTCGACCGCCGCGTCCTGGGTGAGGACTACACCTGTTTCATCGGGGCGGACAACAAGATGATCGGCAAGGCGGCCGGCCAGTGGATCGTGACTAAACTGGGTGGCAAGGGCAAGGTGGTGGAGCTCAAGGGCCTGATGACCTCCACTCCCGGCCAGGACCGTCACAGCGGCTTTGTCGAGGGTATCCGAGGCTCGGCCCTGGAGGTGATCTTCGAGGCGGACATGAAATGGCTGGAGCCCAACGCGCGCCAGGAGATGGAGAGCGCCTTGGCCCGTTTCGACAAGATCGACCTGGTCTACGCCCACAACGATCCGGGCGCGCACGGGGCCTACCTGGCCGCCAAGGCCGCTGGACGCGAGAGCCAGATGCTGTTCGTGGGTATCGACGGCCTTCCGCAGGAGGGCCAGGTCTATGTGAAACAGGGCGTGCTTGCTGCCAGCTTCGAGTACCCCACCGGCGGGCAGGAGGCGATAGACAACGCCCTGAAAATCCTGAGCGGCGAGAGCGTGCCCAAGGAGATCACCCTGCGCAGCCGCGTGTTCACCCCGGAGAACGTGGATCAGGGCGGCGAGTGGCTGGGAAATCAGTGAGAGATGCCTCTGCGGTCGTTGGGCTTTTTGTCAATGTAGGGTCGCACTCGCGTGTGCGCCCGGGCGGACACAGGGGTCCGCCTCTACGCTGATACGAATGTACATTGCCAACTCCACGAGGGAGGCCGGATGAAAATTCGCCTGAGCTGGAGTGTGCTGAGCCTTCTGGTGTTCACGGCCACGGTATCGGCCCAGACAGCCTGGACCACCCGCTCCGTGCCGGCCACACTCGACCTGCGCGAGCACGCCGCCGCCTCGATCAATTTCCTCACCCGCGCACCCGATTCGGCCCAGGGCATGCTGCCCTATTTCTGGACCTTCATCGGGCCGGACTGCA
Source organism: bacterium (assembly GCA_021372515.1). Classification (NCBI taxonomy): domain Bacteria; species bacterium. Next base: position 80,866 of record JAJFUG010000045.1, on the reverse strand, counting down.
CCGAGCTGCGCCACAACCACTGGGACTATTCCGAGAACCCGGGCCGCAACCTCTACGGCCTGATCGCCGCGCGCCAGATCACCGGCAGCCTGGAGGGTCTCGAGGCCCAGCGCGCTTACCAGAAACTTATCTACCACTCGATCTCACCCGAGTACGGCCTATCCTCCCGCCCGGCCTACAGCCCGTTCATGCGCGGCGAGGGCCGCGCCGAGGTGAACCTCTGGGACAACCGCAGCGTGTTCATGGGCCTTCTGAGCCTGTACATGCTGTACGGTGAGCCGGAGGTGAAAGACCGTCTGGAGGCCATGCTGGACGGCCTGGAGAAGCTGGCCGTGCGCCAGGGCAAGTATGTCTGGTTCGAGAACGAGGCCTACTACCCGGGCCATGTGGTCGACCCATCGCGCCCGCCGCGGGTGAGCCAGAACTCCGGCGGCTGGATCACCCCGCTGGTCAAGTACTGGCAGGTGACCGGCAGCGAGCGCGCCCGCGCGTTGGCCGCGGGTCTGGCCAATTTCATTGTCGACTACCAGCACACTTCGCTGAGCGGGAAAAAGAAACTCGGCATCGCCAATGTCCACGGGGCGCTGTTCGCCGTGGCCGGGGTGATCCGCGAAGCCCTGGCCGGGGGCGACCCGGAGCACATTCTCTGGGCGCGCCGGATGGTGGACTACGCCTCGGAGCACCTGGCCAGCCGTTTCGGCTGGGTGATGGAGATGGAGGGGCGTGAATGGATGAAGCCCGAGGACACCAACTCCTGCGAGACCTGCGCCGTGGTTGACATGCTCCAGTGCTACCTGTTGCTGGCCGGGGCCGGGTACCCGGAATACTGGGACCGTGCCGAGCGCTATCTGCGCAACTATTTCACCGCCGGGCAGATGATAGACACCGGCTGGATGCACGCCTGCTCGCCCTGCCCGGACAACGTGGCCTCCTCCTGGACGGATGTCCCCTCGCGGGTGCGCGGCTGCTTTGTGGGCTGGGGCGCGCCCAACGACCTCGTTGACGACCACGCGCGGGTCAAAAACGCGATCCAGAACTGCTGCGCCCCGCACGGGGCCTGGGGCCTGTTCCTGGCCTGGCGCCGGATCGTGACGGTCAGCGGCGACACGGTGCGGGTGAATCTGGCCCTCAACAAGGAGACCGCCGCCTGCCGGGTGGAGAGCAGCCTTCCGTACCAAGGCAAAGTCGAGGCCGTGCTCTACCGGGATGCCGTGGTGCTGCTGCGCGCCCCCGGTTGGGTGGACCGCGCCGCGGTGCGCTGCCGGGTGGACGGCCGCGAGGTGGAACCTGTCTGGAACGGAACCTATGTACAGTTCTCAGGGGCTAAAACCGGCCAGCGCCTGAGCCTGGAATACCCGCAGAGCACCGAGACCCGCGTCGAGAAGCTGGACGGCCGCGAGTACAAGGTCCGCTGGCGCGGCGACACGGTGGTGGCCCTCGACCCGCCGGGCGCGCATGTGCCGATCCTGGAGCGGCCCTGGTTCGAGAAGGACGAGGTCCCGCAGCGGCAGGAACCCCAGTTCCAGTTCCGCGAGGAGATCGACCGCGCGCTGAACGAGATAGACTGGTAGAACCGGGCCCGGCGTGCTATCTTTAGAGCGGTTCTTAATTCCGCGCCAGGTAAAGTGACAAGGAAAATCGACGTGGACTACACCAACCCCCCGGAATGGCTGGTCAAGGTGGAGCGGGTGGTGAACAACCGCCTGTGGAGCCTTTCCTACGGTAGCTATGTGCGCTCGCTCAGGCTCAAGGGAAGCGAGCGGGTGCTCGATTTCGGCAGCGGCAGCGGCGCGGCGGCCGTTCACCTGGCGCGCGCGTTGAGCGCGGGCGGTGGACGGCTCACCTGCCTGGACATCTCCGAGAAATGGTTAGAGTGCGCCCGGGCCGAGCTGGCCGCGTTCGGCAATGTGGATTTCGTGCTGGGCGACATTTTCAGCGCCGCCCTGGAGAGCGGGGTGTATGACGTGGTGTTCGTGCATTTCGTGCTGCACGACATCGCCCCGGACTCGCGCGCGGAGGTGGTCAAGGCCCTGGCCGCGCGGCTCAAGCCCAACGGGCAGATCTACCTGCGCGAGCCGCTCAAGATGGGGTTCGGCCTGCAGCCCGAGGAGGTCCGCCTTCACATGCAGGCCGCAGGCCTGGGCCAGGAGAGTTTCCGCCTGGAGAAAGTGTTCCTCAAGGATAGTTTCCGGGCCGTGTACGCGCGTCAGAAAACCCTCCAGGAGCAGATGGAGGAGTTCGCGCAGGGAGGGATGAGGCCGTAAAGATTGTAGAGGGGTGATACGGACTCTTCCGTTGGATTGCTTCTCACCTCGTCGTAGGTATCCCTAAAAATGACAGACCGTCAAGCCAGCCGCACCGCCGTGGGCGTCGCCTACCTGCGCGCCGCCCACCAGATATTCGACGCCTGCCCGCTGATCCTGGACGACCCGCTGGCCTTGCGCCTGCTGGGCGAGGGGACCGAAAGTAAGATACGCTCGACGCCCGAGCGTTTCCAAACCCCCGAGAACATAGCCCTGCGCTCGCACGTGGTGCTGCGCTCGCGTTTCGCCGAGGACTGCCTGCAGGAGTCGGTGGCACGGGGTGTGACCCGTTACGTGCTCCTCGGCGCCGGGTTCGACACGTTCGCCCTGCGGCAGCCCGAGTGGGCGAAGGGGCTGCAAATCCTGGAGGTCGACCATGCCGGCACCCAGGCCGAGAAACGCGCCCACCTCGACGCCGCCGGGCTTGCGATCCCCCCGAACGTTTCTTTCATCCAGATTGATTTCGCGCACGAGTCTCTGCTGGAGGGTCTGCGCCGTCAGGGGGTCCAGCCCGATGCACCGGCCTTTTTCTCCTGGCTTGGCGTGTGCATGTACCTGGAGCGGGCCGCGATAGAATCCACCCTGCGCTCTGTGGCCGCGTTCCCGCCGGGCAGCCGGATAGTGCTCACTTTCCTGCCGCCCGAGGCCAGAGCACAGCTGTCTTTCTCGCAGTTGGGCGTGCACGTGGCGGGCCTGGGCGAGCCGTTTGTCAGTTTTTTCACCAGAGATGAGATGCAAGCGCTGCTGGAGGGGGCCGGTTTCAGCCGGGTGGAGTTCCTGACCCCGGAGGCCGCCCGCGAGCGCTACTACGACTGCCGCCCGGCGGACCTTCCCCCGCCCGCGCGCAGCGGGATCGTGAGCGCGATACGGTAGGGGAAGTAATCACAACGCATTGGCACAACAAGCGCCGGGGCGCAACCATCACACCCCGGCGCTTCCGTTTGCTGCAATGTTATGGCTGCCTTGGCTTTAGTCCCCTCTCGAGAGGGGCGCCCGCGCCGCAGGCGCGGGCGGGGTGTGTAAAGCCTGCGGGCGGGATATATCCCGCCCCTACGACAGCGCCGGTGGGCGCTGCACAGGCCATCCACCGTCTTTCCCTCTTTGGGCAACGGGGGAAACCTCCAGCCTACTTCTCGAACGGCCCCTCCACGGGCAGGCCCTTAGCCGCCTTGTGGCTCAGGCTGGCCTCAGCGGAAAAGTCGCCGCAGAGGAACACTTTCATTCCCAGGGCGCGCGCCATGGCCGCCTTGGCAATGGCGATGGAGTTGGCGCTCTCCGGGTCGGGGGCGTAGCTCACGGTTATGTGGTTGCTGCGGTGACGGGCCATGAGCTGGTCGCGGCTGACTCCGTACAGCAGGGCGTGCATCAGCGGCCACTGCTCGGTGGTGGCGTCCCAGCGGCGGCGGCTCTCGGCCTCGGGCAGCTCCAGCGCGGCCCCGCGTCCCACATCCAGGCAGAACCGTCCGCCGTCCACGTACACCCGGCTCCAGACCAGCTCGCCCGGACGGGCCGTGCACTTGGTGCAGATTCCGCCCTCGACGAAGAACTCATAGGCCTGGCGCGTGGCCTCCATATCAGCCCAGCCTCGCTCGGCGTGGCCGGCCGGGGTGTTGCCGCTCAGCTCGAAGGCCCAGAGGAACGCTTCAACTTTCAGCTTGCCCTTGCCCGTGAACTTCGCCTGGCCCTTGTAGGTCTCGCCCCAGCGGACATCGTGCTGCGTGGTCTCCCAGAGCCGTGGGGGCAGGCCGCTGGCGCGGTAGATGAACTTGCTCAGGGTCTGGTCCACGGCGCAGCCCATGTCGGCCTCGTTGGCGCACATGATCGGCTCGCCGGGCATGACCGTGGCGCCGCGGTACTCGACGGGCGGACGGTCGGAGCTGTTGAGCATGGCCTCGGCCAGGTCGCTGGCCGCGGTCAGGCGGGCCAGGCCCAGCTGGTAGGGGATGCCCAGGCCGTCCAGGCGTTCCTCGGCCAGGTGACGGGCCATGGCGGCGTACATCCGTCCGCTCTCCACCACCGCCGACTCGGTGATCTCGCGGAACGGGTCGGAGCCGATCGTGAGCTTGAACCCGCGGTCCACCAGCCACTTGATATAGCCCAGGGCCTCGCGGCGCGGGATGTCCTGCATGCGGGCGTAAAGGTCGCTCTGGTTCAGGCGGCGCAATTGGATGCCCAGGCCGAGCATGTCGTGCTCATCGAACGCGGCGTTGATCATGCCCATGCAGAGCGGGTCGTAGAGGCCGATGATCCGGGGGCGGGCCCGGAAATCCCCGGCCGCGGCCTCGCCGAACCTGACCGCCGGAAGCAGAGCCTTATCCGCCTCGCCGAACTCGCGCGCGTGCGACATGTCGTGCGTGATCGCACCCTTGGCCAGCCATTCCTTGAGCTTTTTCACACTTTCCTTGTCCTTGAACTCCTCACTGCTCCAGAGCAGGCTGTGGCCTTTCTGGTCGCGGGCCCAGGCGTGCTTGGTCAGGCAGGCGGCCAGGCCCAGCGCGCCGACCAGCCCCGGCCACTGGCCGTCGAAATTCGAGGCGACCAGGATCGGCCCGCGGTGCTCCCAGAGGTTGTAGGCCACGTGGTTGGAGTACTGCCAGACCGCCTCGGCCACCACCAGCGGGGTGTCCTTGGGAATGCGGGCGAAGATGTCGCGGCCCTGGGCCTGGGTCTCGATGAAACAGTGGCCCAGCTCCGGGTCCACCTCGGGGTGGGCGCGCAGCAGCTTCCAGCCCTGTTTCTCGAACGCGGCGCGGAGCTGCCTCTCGCACTCTAACTGAGCTTTCTGGCAGGAAAGGTTGGCTGTGCGGCGACGGTCGCCGTTGGCCACGAGGATCGCCTCTTTCGGCCCCGGTTTCAGCATCTCCGGGCCGGAGAACACGGCTTTGTCCCACTTCAGCATCGGACTGCCCCCTGTAAAGGTTGCCTTGTCAGTCGGGAACGGGTCGGGTTATTTTTTTTCCTCATCACCCCAGAGTTGCTGGCCGTTGCCCAGGCTCTTGCGCCAGGCATCGCGCCAGCGAAGTATCTCCACACCGGTCGGCACGGGCATGGGCTTGCGCGAGGTCCGGTCGCCGATGGCAGGGAACGGCTTGTGCGGCTCGCTCTGGTACCAGTAGGCCACCGTGGCCAGCTCCAGGGTCAGGGTGTTGTCGTGGCCGTGCTCTATGGTGGCGCGCAGCGATTTGCTGAAGCGCACCGGGTCCTGGATGTGGAAACGGTAGCAGTGGCTGCGCCCCAGCCAGTCGGTCTCGTTGTTGATCCGGGCCAGGCCGTAGTAGGGGTGGTTGTAGAGTTCCTTGGGGCACCAGCTCATGTTGAAATAGTCCTCGGTCCCGGTGCCCTGAAGGCTGGCGGGCCACTTTTCGCCGTCGATGAAGAACATGTCGTCACCCTCGCCGTACCACATCGGCTGGGGGCTGGTCACATAGTAGTTGACCCCCACATACTGGCCGCTTCCGGTGGTCTCCATGAACACGTAGTTGCTGTCGCCGGTCGTGTTGTGCCCCTGCGGCCAGAGTACATCCCACTCGTTCTCGCCCTTGGGGTCGGCCGGGGTGATGCGGTGGTTCCACCAGGCGTGGAAGCGCCCCAGGTCGGCTTCCAGCTTGGGGTGGACCTCGTAGTCCACGTAGTAGTAGAAAGCCTGGACATCCGTGTCCGAGTCGTTCTGCAGGGTGATCCGGGCGCCAGCGGCAAACGGCATCGGGAAATAGCAGACCATGGCCCGTCCGCCGCCCGGCCCGGCGGAGAGGTAGGGGGTGACATAGTTGTAGAACTCGCCCCAGCCCTGGCCGAAGAAATCGCCCAGAGGGGCCTGGACGCTGGGCTCGGTCTCGCCGTCCCAGTACATCCTGAGGATCAGGTTGCGCCGCGACAGCGGGTCATCGTGGTTCACCGTGACCCAGATGTGGGTGATGATCCCGGCGCCCTTGACATTGAACAGTTCGGCGGTGGTCCCGGCCGGGATTTTCAGGAAATCGTTATTGCCGCCGTTGCGGTCGTAGCTCGAGACCCGTTTGCTTTTCACGTCGTTCTTGATCCGGGCCAGGTCTTTCAGGTCGCCGAAGCTTTGGGCGGCGAGGACGGCGGCGGCGATCAGGCTGAGGACGAGGCTGAGAATCAGGGCGCGAGCGATCCGCATCGTTTTCTCCCGGTCTGGGGTTGGGACGGTTGACAGGCTGCGGCGGAGTGCGCTGTAAAGATAGCGTCCCGAACCCGTTCGGTCAACGCCCGGTACTTGGAAGTGTGCCGGGTGGGTCACCGGAGAAGCCCGCCCGTTTGCCGGAGGTACTTGTCTTTATTGTATAATTTCTATAAGCTTAACAAGATCGAGCCTTGAAATGCGCGATTGCGGGTCAGGTAAAATCCTGATGGCCTTGGTGTTATAAACATGGCCTTTCTCGGTGGCACGTTGTATCCCGTATCATCCAAAACCGGTTTCACTGTCGTGCTGAGTACAAGATGGAAAAAAAGAGTTCAAAGACAGGCGAAAAGAGCAGGAGCGGGCGGAAGATAAAAGAGGCCGGGGCTGAGGTATGCCAGGCTGTGTCGCTGGATGCGCCCGGCAGCGACCTGTCGGTGCTGTTCCAGGTCGGCAGCCTGGTGATGCTGATCATCGACCCGGCGGACGGCCGGATCGTGGATGCCAACGAGGAGGCCCTGCGTTTCTACGGTTACAGCCGCGAGCGGATGCTCGAGCTGACAATCGGCGCAATCAACGGCAAGCCGGAAGAGCGGCTGTGGGAGGACATGCGCAAGGCCGGAAGCGAGGGCGGGCGCTTTATCTGCCGGCACCGTCTGGCGGACGGGTCGCTGCGGGACGTGGAGGTGGTGAGCGCCCCCCTGCACGGCGAGGGCCGTCCCCTGCTGTACTCGGTGATCCTGGATATAACCGCCAGCAAAAGGGCCGAACGGGAGCTGGAGGAATCGGACAACCTCTATCGCACCCTGTTCGAAAACGCCGGGGATGCGATTCTGATCCATGATCTGGGGGGCCGTTTCCTGGAGTGCAACCACCTGGCCCATGAGCGTCTGGGTTATACCCGCGAGGAACTGCTCGGACTTTCCCCGCTCGACCTCGACACCGCCCGGAACGCCGCTCTTTTCCCCGAGCGTCAGAAAGAGCTTGTGGCAAAGGGACGCCTGCTGGTCGAAACCGAGCACCGGCGCAAGGATGGGTCGATCATGGCGGTGGAACTCAGCAGCGTGATCATCCGCTTCCACGAGCAGCCCGCGGTGCTGACCATCGCCCGCGACATCACCCGGCACAGGGAAAGCATAAACAACCTCGAGCAGCAGGCCGATTTCTCTCAGCGCCTGATCGACACGATCCCCAGCCCGGTATTCTACAAGGATATCCACGGGTGCTACCAGGGCTGCAACCGCGCCTTCGAGGAATTTGTCGGGATCAAGCGCGACCAGCTGATCGGCCGGACGGTGTTCCAGACCTTCTTCGATGAGCACGCCCGTCACCACCATAGCTTCGACCAGATGCTGCTGAAGAACCCGGGAACCCAGACTTACGAGTCGGTGGTCCGGGCTGCGGACGGCCAGGAGCATCAGGTGGTTTTCCACAAGGCCACCTATTACGACTCAGAGGGGCGGGTCGCGGGGATGGTGGGAGTGTTCACCGACATGACCGAGAGGATTCGTTTCGAGGAGGTGCTGCGCCGCTCGGAGGAAAAATACCGCCAGTTGGTGGAAAACATCAGCGAAACCCTGTTCACTCTTGACGCCCAGGGACTGATCGAATATGTCAGCCCGGCGATCAAGCTCATCCTAGGGTTCGAGCCGGAAAGCCTTCTCGGGCGGATGTACGAGGATGTCATCTGGCCGGATGACAGGCAGCGGGCGGAAGCATTTGTCCAGGTGCTGCTTTCGGGTAAAGAGGATATCACCGAGATACGGCTCCTCACCAGGGAGGGACGCTCGCACTGGGTGCGGGCGGCCTGCCGCCCGTTCTACGATGAAAACAAAGTCCCGCAGGGGATTCAGGGTGTCCTGACCGACATAGACGAGCGCAAGAGGGCCGAGGAGGCGCTCCGCGAAAGCGAGGTTTTCATCCGCTCCACGGTCGACTCGCTTTCGGCCCACATCGCGATAGTGGAGGCCTCCGGCCGGATCATGTATGTGAACCGGGCCTGGAAAGAGTTTGCCACGGCCAACGGGGGCGACCGGGGCGAGCATGTGGGGATGAACTACCTCGAAATTTGCGACCGGGTGCACGGTGGATCCGAAAGGGAGGCCCGCCTGGCGGCCGGGGGCATTCGGGACGTGCTGGCCGGTAAAAAGGACAAATTCGAGCTGGAGTACTCCTGCCATTCGCCGGAGCGCGAACGCTGGTTCAACCTGCGGGTCACCCGTTTTACGGGGGGTATACCGGCCCGCGCGGTCGTGGCGCATGAGGATATCACCGAGCGGGTGTTGTCGCAGCAGGCCCTGCGTCGCTCGGAGGAGACCTACCGCGACCTGGTGGAGAACATCAGCGATGTCATATACTCCATGGATACAGACAGGAAAATAAGCTACATCAGCCCGGCCATCGAGCGGATCACCGGCTACACGCCGGAGGAACTGGTGGGAGGCGGGATCGACAGGTTCGTTTTCCCCGAGGACATGCCGCAACTGGAGCAGAGGATCGAACTGCTGTTGCGGGATGATGCCGAACCGGCCGAGTACCGGATTCGGACCCGCGCCGGAGGGACACGCTGGATACGCGCGGTCAGCACCCGGGTGGTGCAGAACGGCCAGGTGGTCGGACTGCGCGGACGGCTCACCGATATAACCGAGCGCAAACGCGCCGAGGAAGCGATCCAGACCCTGGTGGAAAGCTCGGTGGGCACGATCGGCCAGGAGTTTTTCGACCGGATAGTGGGCACGCTCTGCCGCTGGCTGGGGGCGGATGTGGGAGTGATCGGCGAGCTGGTCGGCCCCTCCCGTCTGCACCCGCTTTCGATGATGGTCGACGGCGGCTATGTCCAGGTGGACGACTACGACCTCGCCGGCACCCCCTGCGAGAAAGTCTACGCCGGAGGATTCAAATATTATCGGGAAAAGATCACCGAGCTGTTCCCCCGGAACGAGGAGCTGCGCCGTCTGGGCGCCGAGGGCTATATCGGCATCCCGCTGACTGCCAAGGATGGGAGGCCGATCGGCATCATCAACGCGGTGTTCAGGCGGGTGACCAACCTGCCCCGCCGGGCGCAGGATGTGCTTTCGATAATCGCGGCGCGCGCCTCGGCGGAACTGGAGCACAAGAAGCTCAAGGAGCTTCTCTCGGTCGAATCACGGCTCAATTCCTCTTTCGCCGAGTTGTCCTCGCGGCTGATCCAGAACTCGTCCCTGGAAAGCATCTCCGCCACCGTGCTCGATTATGTCCGGGGCCTGACCGGCAGCCCGGCTGGCTTCGCCGGGTTCATCGACGCGCGCAGCGGGAGCCTGAACATACCAGCCGCCACCAACGATATAGTCAAACTGGAGCCGGGCCTTTCCAAGTCAATCGAGATAAAGGAATTCACCGGTCCCTGGGGCCCGTGCCTCAGAGACTGCAATCCGGTGATCGCCAACAGCGCCGAATCGTTTGCCGGTTACGGGACCGTTCCGGAGGACCATATCGACATCGGCCGCTTCATCGCAGTGCCGGCCCTGATCGACGGGGAGCCGGTGGGGGTGATAGCCGCCGCCAACGCGAAGGAGGACTACACCCAGGAGCACCGGGTGATCCTGGAACGGGTGGCGACCCTGTACGCCCTGGCGATCAAACGGCGCCGCGCCGAGGAGCAGGTGCGGAAGCTGTCCGTGGCCGTGGAGCAGAGCCCCACCTCGATCGTGATTACCGACAGCACGGGCGCAATCGAGTATGTCAACCCCAAATTCAGCCAACTCACCGGCTACTCGTTCGATGAAGCCCTGGGCCAGAACCCGCGGATACTGAAAACCAGCGGCACTCCGGCCGAAACGCACCGCGTTCTCTGGGAAACGATCATGGCCGGCAGGGAATGGAAAGGCGAGTTCCTCAACCGGAAGAAAAACGGCGAGCTGTTCTGGGAGATGGCCTCGATCGCTCCGGTGAAGAATGAAAACGGCGAGATCACGCATTTCATCGGGGTGAAAAAGGACATCACCGACCTGAAACAGGCCGAGGAAAAGCTGCAGAAAGCGCACGACGAACTCGAGGAAAGAGTTCAGGAGCGCACCCGCGAGCTGATTCAGGCCAACGTGGAGCTGAAAAAGGAGGTCAACGAACGTCAGCGGGCCGAAGTGGCGCTCAAGCTCGAACGCAGCAAGCTGGAAATGATGTTGAGCCAGAAAAGCCTGCTGGCCGAGATCGCCTCGCGGCTCAATTCTGCGGAGTCGTTTTCCGAGGTCACCGGGTTCCTGCTGGATGACATCCGGCAGACCATGCATCTCGACAGCGCCTGCCTGTTCCGCTTCGGCGAGAACCAGTCGGCGGTCTCCCTGCTCAGCGCAGGCGCCGGTCCAACCGGGAATGAAACTGTGGTCTGCCCCGGCACTCTGGCCTTGAACGAGGACAATACTCCCGGTCTCCTCGTCACGGTGCTGAAAAACGAGGTGTATTTCATCCATAACGTGACTGAGGCCGTGGGCAAGGAGCGGGAATATTTCGAAAAAAGAGGGATACAGGCCCTGCTGGCCTGTCCCCTGGCCCTGGCCGGGCAGGTGAAGGGCTTGCTGCTGTTTGTCCACCACAAGCTGCATTTCTGGGTCCCGGAGGAAATAAACCTCTTCACCACTATCGCCGACATGGTGGTGGGCGCCTGGGAGCGCAATCTCCAGGTGCACGAGCTGATTGAGGCCGAAAGGAAGCGCACCGAGGCCACCCGCCTGGCCGAGCAGTCCTCGCGCCTGGCCTCGATCGGAGTGATGGCTGGGGGAATAACCCACGAGATCAACCAGCCGCTCAACGCGATCAAGCTGACCGCCGACAGCGTGGTGCTCTGGATCCAGCGCAACCCGGTCGAGATACCGGGCAAGATGGTGGAGAAATTCAAGAAAGTCTCGGAACACGTGAGCCGGATCGATGAGATCATCAAGCACATGCGCCAGTTCTGGGTCGCCCCGACCCAGTCGCCCCCCGGAGTGTTCGATCTGCACGACACCGTGTGCAGCGCGCTGGACCTGATCGAGAACCAGATCGGCTCCCACGGCATCCATCTCGAAACGGTGTACTGCCGGGAACCTCTCAAGGTGCAGGGCGCCCGGATCAATCTGGAACAGATCGTGATCAACCTGGTGGTCAATGCCATGCAGGCCCTGGACGAAACGTCGCGAAACGATAAATTCATTCTGGTCAAGACAGTCCGGGTCGGAGACAAGGTCAGGATCGAGGTCCGGGACAACGGACCGGGTTTCCCGGCCGAGATGGCCGACCGGCTTTTCGACCCCTTCTATTCGACCAAGAAACCCGGACAGGGCACCGGGCTTGGGCTGGCCATTGTCAAGCGTTTCGTGGATGAGATGAGAGGACGGGTGGAGGCGGCTCCGGTCCCGGAGGGAGGCGCTGTTTTTTCGGTCATGTTGCCGTTGCTAACGGAAAGGAACCTGAGGACGGATGCGAATTCTTCTCGTTGACGACGACCCGCACGGGCGGGAACTGCTGGCGGACTACCTGACCGACCAGCTCTATCACGATGTGACCCAGTGCGGGAACGGGATCGAGGCGCTTGCGACGTTCAAGGCGCAGCCTTTCCCTCTGGTGATTTCCGATATCCGCATGCCCGGCATGGATGGGCTGGAGCTGCTCCAGCACCTGAAAAGCCTGCCGCTGGGCGACAAGACCGACCTGCTGTTCATCACCGGGCACGGCGACATGAGCACCGCGGTCCAGGCCTTGCGCGGCGGGGCCTGCGACTATCTGCTCAAGCCGGTCAACCTGGAGGAATTAGAGCTGATTGTCTCCCGGATCGCCGACAACCGGGCCATGCGCGAGGAGAACCGCGAGCTGACCACCCGGTTCCGGGAGAAAGTGGACGAGGCCACCCGAGAAACCCGCGACCGCCTGGCCGACCTGCAGAAAGCTTTCGCCCAGGTGGTGGGAGTAGGAAAGGTGGGCGTGTTCTCCGACAAGATGCAGGAGATCGTCGCTCTGGCCGAGAGGTTCCATGAGGACCGCTCCGTGCCGGTGCTGATCGAGGGTGAGACCGGCACCGGCAAGGAGGTGGTGGCCCGCCTGGTGCACTACGGGCACGCCGCGGTCAGCCCGGAGCCGTTCATCCCGATCAACTGTTCGGCCATTTCCCCCACGCTGTTCGAGAGCGAGCTGTTCGGCTACGAGGGCGGCGCGTTCTCCGGGGCCAGAAAGACAGGCCAGCCCGGCAAGTTCGAGCTGGCCTCGGGCGGGACCCTGTTTCTGGACGAAATCGGCGACATGCCCCTCGACCTTCAGCCCAAGCTGCTGCGCGCCCTCCAGGAGCGGGAGTTCTTCCGGGTGGGCGGGATCAAGCGCATCGCCGTGTCGGTGCGGATTGTCTGCGCCACCAACCAGGACCTGGCCGGACAGGTGCGGGAGGGCAAGTTCCGCCGCGACCTCTATTATCGTCTCAACACCGGACGGATCCGTATACCCCCGCTGCGCGAGCGTCAGGATGAGGCGCTGCAACTGGCCCGGATGTTCCTCGAGCAGTTCGCCGCGCAGAGAAAGAAAGCCTTCCACGCCTTTTCGCCCCAGGCCGAAAGGATACTGCTGGATTATCCCTGGCCCGGCAATGTCCGCGAGCTGCAGAATGCCATCGAGCGGGTCACGCTGCTGCACGACGCCACGGAGGTGTCGCCCGAGCATCTGGCTTTCCTGGCCACAGAGGAGCGTTTCGACCTGCCCGCCCCCGATGGCGGCGCCGATCCGGCCGAGGGACTGCTGGTCCGGTTCCCCGCCGGGGGCCTCGACCTGCGTCAGGTCGAGGAGCGCGTGATCCGGCGTGTCCTGGACATGTTCGAGGGCAACAAGAGCCGGGCGGCCGCCTACCTGAACGTCAACCGCAACACCCTGCACAACCGACTTAAATAGACCTTCCCCTCTGCTCCCCAAACAGTGCTGTGCATTTCAGCAGTGCTTAAAAATTAGGCGCTGTAATATTTGGCGCCTTGTCTCCCCGCTGTGTTTTCCCTCTTGGAGTGATTGTTGTAACTCGTTGTAATTCAAGGAAAAAGCGAATCTGATTTCCGTCGCCTCCCATTGGCACCGTTCTTGTATTAACACCAGTCAAGAGTTTTTGACAATCGAGCAATACATACGAGCCGGGAGACACGGAGGTGGTAACAGCAATGAACAAAGCACTCAACATAATGCTGGTGGATGACGATAAGGGCAGCCTCGAGGCCCTGGCAGACGCCCTGACAATCAGCGGGTTCGAGGTCTCGCCGTTCTCGAATCCGGTCACGGCCATCGAGAATTATTCCTCCGAGCGTTTCGATGTCGTGGTGACCGACATCAACATGCCGGAGGTCTCGGGTATCGAGGTGCTGGAACAGATACGACTGAAAAACCCCAAGGCCTGCGTCATAATCCTGACCGGGTTCGCCGACATCGAAAACGCCATCGCGGCCAACAACCAGGGGGCTTACGGTTTCTTCCGCAAGCCGCTCGATATTATCCGCTTTCTGGAAACCCTCGAGAAAATTGATCGTGAGCAACGGCAGAAGAAAACCGACGCGCTGGAGGCCAGCCGTTTCCAGGAGATGGAGACCGATCTGGACATGACCTACCGTGAGCTTCAGCACTACGTGGTGCTGCTCGACCAGCTGCAGTGGGTCAGCCGCAAGATTTACGGCGCCGGCGGCCTGCGGGAAATCCTGAGCGAACTCGCTGGCAGCGCCGCGCACCTGATAAACGCCGATGCCAGTTTCATCGCCTTCAAGGACGGCATGGACAGTTGCTGTTACGGTTACACGCGTTCCGACTGCCAGATCACCGATTACTTCCACGGCGGGCTGCCCGAACGCGAGCCGTTCCTTACCTGGCTCAATGAGAAAGGGTATCACCTCGAGAATTCTCCGGACGCCTCTCTGAGGGGCAAGCTGCGCGAACTCGGAGTCGAGGTCGCCAACTGCATCCGCCTGCCGCTGATCAGCCATGACCGGGTGATCGGCGCGCTGGTGGCGGTCAACAAGCCGGGCGGGTTCAACTCCACCGACAAGTTCCTGGTCGACTCGCTCGCCAATTCCGCTGTCACCGCGATAACCAACTTCAGGTTGATCTCCGACCTCGAGATGCTGTTCGAAAAGACGCTGATCGTGCTGTCGCACGCGATCGAGGCCCGGGACAACTATACCGGCGGACACACCAACCGGGTCAACGCCTTTGCCATGACCCTGGGCCGCCGTCTCGGACTGAGCGAACCCGAGCTGAAAGACCTGCATATCGGCACCCTGCTCCACGACATCGGCAAGATCGGCATCCCGGACGCGGTGCTGAACAAACCCGGCCGCCTGAACGACCGGGAGTTCGAGTTGATGAAGAGCCACGTGCTGATCGGGGAGCAGATGGTGAAAGACATCCCACAACTGGCCGGGGTCCTGCCCGCGATCCGCAATCACCACGAGCGCTACGACGGCCGGGGGTACCCGGACGGCTTGCGCGGAGAGGGCATCCCGATCGCGGGTCGCATCATCGCCGTGGCGGACAGTTTCGACGCCATGACCAGCACCCGGGCCTATCGCGAAGCGCTTTCCGTGGAGTTCGCTCTTGCCGAACTGCAGACCTGCTCCGGTTCACAGTTCGATCCCAGGATAGCGAAAACTTTTATCGAGTTGCACGAGGAAGGGGCTTTCGGTCCGGCCAACATAGGACTGAAAGCGGTTGCCGGCAACCGGAACGAAAGGATGAGAGCCTGATCAACTGAATTTGCATCAAGCATTCGAGCAATGTCGTGAAGTCAAACTTGAATCTGTCCTGGAGGGACGGATGCAGATTACGGGAGCAGCGATGGAAACCAGATGGCGCAGGGATAGCGCGAGCGAAGCCGGGGAAAAATATCTCACTTTCCGGCTTGCGGATGAAGAGTTCGGAGTGGATATCCAGAAAGTCAGGGAAATAATCGGGATGATCGGCATCACACGGATCCCCAGGGCGCCGCAGCATATCAGCGGGGTGATCAACCTTCGCGGCAGCGTGATCCCGGTGCTGGACCTGCGCGAGAGGCTGGGGATGGAGCGGCGCGAAAAGACGCGTACAAGCTGTATCATGGTGGCCAACTTGAGGCTGCGCGACAGATACCTGAACGTGGGAGTCGTGGTCGACAGTGTTTCGGAAGTGCTGGACTTACGTCCGGATGAAATCGAGTCGGCCCCGTCTTTCGCTCCGGATGTGGAGTCTGGAATGATCGAGGGGATCGGCAAAAAAGGGGAGAGGGTGATTATGCTGTTGAACCTGAATGCGGTGGCCACGGAGGAGGACTTGAAATTCACGCTCGGCCAGAATTCGAAGGGCAGGGAGAAATAGACTGTCGGTGCGGAACGGCGGCGCTTGCGCCGCAAACAGCGATTCTGATTCTGAAATCCAGGCCATGACCCGAAAGCGGGTCGATTCTCAAGGGGAGAACGGAAAATGAAAATGACGCTCAAAACCAGGATCAGCGCGGGGTTCGCCTCCCTGATCGCCATCACGCTCGTCCTCGGTTCCGTGACTATCTGGAACATGAGCAAAGTGATGAGTGAGTCCAAGAAGCTTGACAGCGAGTACATGCCGCAAGTGGATGTCTCGAACGACATAGAACGCTCCAACCTGTTGACCATGTACAACATGCGCGGCTACGGCTTTACCGGTGACGCCGAGTTGCTGCGGCTGGGACGGGAGAATCTCGACGAAGTGCGTAAGAGCATCCAGACCGCCCGCGACCTGGCAGCCAAGTCCAGTCATCTATCCGAGCTGAATTCCCAGGCCGATGAAATGGAGAAACTGGTCGAGCGTTACAGTTCACTGGTGGATCAGACAGTAGTCGTGAACGATGCCGACGCCACCGCCCGGAATAACTTGAACGCAGCAGCGGCCGATTTCATCCGCGAGGCCACTTCGTATGTCGAGAGCCAGAAAGCCGATGCGCTCAAGGAAATCGGTTCCTCCAAAATGGGTGAGCGGCTGAAGAAGATCAATCAGGCCAACGATGTGATCAGCCTGGCCAACGCCTCCCGGGTGCTGGTCTGGAAAGCCCAGGCCCTCCGTCAGCCCGAGCTGATGGAGCAGTCGTTGCCCAATTTCCAGAAAATCAACGAACTGCTGGAACAGATCCGTCCCCTGACCCACAAGGAGGTCAACCTCCGTCAGCTCGATGTGATCACCGCGGCGGCTGAGAGTTATAAGAAAGCCACCCAGACCCTGATCGACGACAATGTCAAGCTGGGGCAGCTTCGACAGGAGCGTGAGAAAGCGGCTGCGGAGCTGATGACCCTGTCCGAGGCGAGTTCGACCAAGGGCATCGAAGCGGCGCGCAAGATCAGCGGCGACACCCGCATGGCCCTGTCCAGCACCTCCTGGATGACAATCGCCGGTTCGGTGATCGCCATGGTCCTGGGCGTGATCCTCGCTCTCTGGCTCACCGGGATGATAACCCGGCCCATTATCCGTATCACCGAGATCGCCCGCGGTCTGGCCAAGGGCGACCTGAAGCAGAACATAGAGATCCGTCGCGAGGACGAGGTGGGCATGCTGGCCGATTCTTTCCGTGAGGTGGTGGGCGCCCTGGATCAAGTCAACCGTGACCTGGCGCACCTGACCCAGGCCGCCCTGGACGGCCGTCTGGACGAGCGGGCCGCGCTGGAACGCCACAACGGCAGCTTCGGCGACCTGGTCAAGGGGCTGAACGAGCTGCTGGGCGCCGTGGCCTCGCCGATCAACGAAACCTCCAACGTGCTGGAAAAGGCCGCCGACAAGGATCTGACCGCCAGGGTCAAGGGTGATTACCGCGGACAGTTCGCCGACCAGCGCGACAATGTCAACCGGACCCTCGAATCCCTGGACGATGCGCTGACCCTGGTCTCGACCTCCGTGTCCGAGGTGGCCACCTCGGTGGATCAGCTCAAGACCGCCTCTGAGCAGGTGAACTCGGCCAGCAGCCAGATTTCCGCGGGCAGCCAGTCCCTGGCCGAGGGGGCCAACGAGCAGGCCAGCTCCCTGGAGGAGATTTCCGCCAGCCTGGAAGAGGTCGCCTCGATGACCAAGCAGAACGCTGACAACGCCAATCAGGCCAAGGTTCTGTCCCTGGCGGCGCGTGAGAGCGCGGACAAGGGCACACAGTCGATGCACCGCATGAGTGATGCGGTCAACAAGATCAAGGATTCCTCGGACAAGACGGCGCGTATCGTGAAGACTATCGACGAGATCGCGTTCCAGACCAACCTTCGGGCCCTGAACGCGGCGGTCGAGGCGGCCCGGGCCGGCGAGGCGGGCAAGGGCTTCGCCGTGGTGGCCGAGGAAGTGCGCAACCTGGCGCAGCGCAGCGCCCAGGCCGCCAAGGAGACGGCCCAGATGATCGAGGACTCGGTGCAGAACGCCGAGGGCGGTGTGCAGATCACGGCCGAGGTGGCCTCCGCCCTGGAGGAGATCGCCGAGGGCAACCGCAAGGTGAGCGACCTGGTCAGTGAGATCGCGGCCGCGGCCCGTGAGCAGTCCACCGGGATCGACCAGGTCAACACCGGCGTCTCCCAGCTCGATCAGGTGACCCAGCGCAACGCCTCCAGCGCCGAGGAATCGGCCAGCGCGTCCGAGGAACTGAACGGTCAGGCTGAGAACATGAACGCCCAGTCGAACGAACTGCGTTCTCTGGCCGATAACCTCAACCGTAAGGTGGCGGAGTTCAGGCTGACCCATCAGGCCGAGAGCGCCCCGGCGGTCAGGCCGCAGGCGAGCCTCCCGCCGGCCCGGCGCACCGGTTCCGATTCCGGCGCGCGGGAGCGCCTGTCCGGGAGCAACCTCGCGAGCCGGAGCGTGTTCTCGAAAGGCAACCGGGTCAACAACGGCGGCTCAGGGGCGCCGCGTAACGGAAAGAGCCCGAAGTCTCTGATCCCGCTGGATGACGAGGATTTCAAGGACTTCTGAGTTGTAGTGCCGGAGAGGGTCTCACAGGGAAGTGAGACCCTCTTTGTTATTTCCAGTTGTACGAGTTGATACTTCGGTTTATTTTACATACCACTTTCTATTTCCAACCGTCTTTCCAAATCCTCAGCCGCGGGTTCAGGGGCAAAGAATGAGATATCCGTTAGTGTTGGCAGGATTATTGTGTCTTTTTTCGTCGTCTGCCGGGATCTGTCAGAACGAGGCTGATTCAGCGCAGAATGAAAAGGGATCGAAAACACAGCTAAACGTATCGACCGCCGTGATGAGCCGGTATATCTGGCGGGGGCTCCGACTTACCGACGGTCCGGTGTTTCAGCCGTCGGTGAATCTGTCCAAAAGAGGTTTATCATGCAATGTCTGGTTTAACATGGACTTGTGTGATGCCAACGAGGATCGGTGCAAGGTGAACGAAGTGGATTATACACTTTCATACGACTTTTCCATCAAACCCTTGAGCTGTACTGTTGGAGGAATGCACTACACATACCCGAAAACTGGTGAAATCTCGTCCACGGAACTTTTTCTCGCGGTCGGGCTGGATGCATTCATGCAGCCGACAGTGAGCATTAACCAGGACATTGATGAAGCCAAAGGCTCCTATGTCTCTTTCAGCCTGGGGAATGAATTGCCGGTCGATTTCCTCAAGACTCAAATAGAATATTCCGCCACTGTCGGCTGGGGCTCCTCCAACCATAACGGGTACTATTATGAAGTGGAGAAGAACGCATTCGCCGATGCGGGCTTCTCGCTCGAAATACCGTTCACGCTGCGCCAATGGCTGACTGTCACTCCGGTATTTTCCTGGTCCAGCTTGATTGACGGGCAAGTGCGCAAGTCTCAGTCGTTTGATGATCACCTGTTTTTCGGCGCCACTCTATCGTGCGATCTGTGATATTGCCCATCTCATCGTGAAGACAGATTTGGATGCTTGGCGATGCTTGGAGGGAATTAGAAATGTACATTTTCAAACGCCGGATTACGATAAAGAGCATCGATAAGAAAATAGCGTTGATCTTCATCTGCCTGTGGCTGGCCGGATCGAGTCTGCTGGTCTTGCTTTCCTATCAGTCGATGAAGAAAGAGCTGATGTCGGATATCCGCACGCGCGTTCGGGATTATGTCGCCCTCGGCGTGCTGAGCCTTCCGACCGAAAAGCACGCCCTGTTGCAGCGGAAGGAGGACGAGGGGGGTGAGGCGTACCAGCAGGTGGTCGCCGCTCTCCGGCGGATACGTGGTTTCTGTACGGATATCCGCTTCGTCTACACGATACGCAGGAACGAGAAAGGACAGGCCAGCTTTGTGGCGGATGCCGAGGAAAACGCCGATCAAGTGTCACATCTGGGCGATGTCTACGAGGATGCTCCGCCTCTGTTGCAGCAGTCGCTGGGCGGTCTGACCTCGGCGGTGGTCGAAAATGATTTTTATACGGACGAGTGGGGGACTTTTCTCAGCGCCTATGCACCCATCCTTACCGCCGACGGCAGGCAGGATGGTCTGCTGGGTATCGACATCTCTCTGGAAAATGTCCAGAAAGCTTTGCGCGGGCTGCTTTGGCGGGACATCCTGCTGCTTGTCATCACCACAGTCCCGGTGATTCTGGTGGTTATCCTCGTGTCGCGCCGGATTTCCAATCCGATAACCGTTATCAGCAAAGGGCTCAGTAGACTCGCCGAGGGTGACCTCAATCAGGAGATCGATATTCATCGCGAGGATGAAGTCGGGATGCTGGCGGATTCGCTGCGCGAGGTGATTCGGGCCATAAAGCAGGTCAGCGCCGACCTGGGCCGTCTTACCGACGCGGCTCTTAACGGACGACTGCAGGAACGGGCCGACGTTTCCAGCCACAACGGCAGCTACGCCGAGCTGGTCAAGGGGCTGAACGATTTGCTGGTCGCGGTCTCGGCGCCGATCAACGAAACCTCGAGCGTGCTGGAGAAAGCCGCGGCCAAGGACCTGACCCCCCGGGTCGGGGGCGATTACCACGGGCAGTTCGCCGACCTGCGCGACAATGTCAACCGGACCCTCGAATCCCTTAGCAGGGCCCTGAGCCTGGTTTCGGGTACTGTCAGGGAGGTCGTCGATTCGGTTGACAACCTGAAAACGGTCTCCGATCAGGTGAATTCGGCCAGCGGGCAGATTTCGTCCGGCAGCCAAGCCCTGGCCGCGGGGGCCAACGAGCAGGCCAGCTCTCTGGAGGAAATCTCGGCCAGCCTGGAGCAGATTGCCGCGATGACCAGGCAGAACGCCGACAACGCCAACCAGGCGAAAAGCCTGACGATGTCCGCGCGCGCGAGCGCCGACAAGGGCGCCCTCTCCATGCAGCGCATGCGCGAGGCGATCATGAAGATCAAGGACTCCTCCGACCGTACGGCGCGGATCGTGAAGACCATCGACGAGATCGCGTTCCAGACCAACCTCCTGGCCCTGAACGCCGCGGTCGAGGCGGCGCGGGCCGGCGAGGCGGGCAAGGGATTCGCGGTGGTGGCCGAGGAGGTGCGCTCCCTGGCGCAGCGCAGCGCCCAGGCGGCCAAAGACACGTCCGCGCTGATCGAGGAATCCGTGCACAACGCCGAGGGCGGTGTGGAGATCACCGCCGAGGTGGCCGCCTCCCTGGAGGAAATCGCCGAGGGCACCCGCCGGGTGAACGACCTGGTCAGCGAGATCGCGGCCGCGGCTCTTGAGCAGTCCACCGGGATCGAGCAGGTGAACACCGGGGTGTCGCAGCTCGACCGGGTGACCCAGCAGAACGCCTCCGGCGCCGAGGAGTCGGCCAGCTCGGCCGAGGAGCTGAACGCCCAGGCCGGCAACATGAACGCCCAGTCGGATGAACTGGCCTCCCTGGCCGAGGGGCTCACCCGGATGGTGACCGAGTTCAGCCTCAGCCAGGGGGCCGCCTCGCCGGCGGCGCCCTCCAGGCCGGACCGGCTCGTGAAGAAACCGGACAACCGTCCCGCCGTTCAGAGCCGGGGGCCTTTGGAGGTCAAACGTCCCTCGCCGGGCCGTCCGGACAAGGGGCCCGGCGCCAAGCCGGAGGAGGGGACCAGAAGTGGGGAGAAAAAAGCGCCCCGACGGATCATTCCGAGGGATGACAAGGATATCATCGGGTTCTGATCCCGGCTGGGTTGTCGTACAGGGTGGGTGGGCCCCCGCAGGCCACCCACCATTTTTTTTCGCTCGACGCCACCGTTGACAGGACAGGGAAATGGTGCTTTAATATAGAAGTACGTTAGAAAAGCATTTTCAGCCCAAGGAGGAGCGATGCGATCGACGCTGTTCGGCCAGTTCCTGCTCGAAAGGAACATCATCGACGCCGATCAGTTGAAAGAGGCCCTGGAATACCAGGTGCGCAACAACCGTTTACTGGGAAAACTGGCTCTGGACAAGGGTTTTCTCTCCGAGGCGGATGTCCGCCGCGTCATAGAGCGTCAGTGGACCGAGGACAAGGAATTCGGCACGCTGTCCGTGGAGTTGGGAATTCTCACTCCCGAGCAGCGCGATGAGCTCCTGCGCGAGCAGAAAAGCCATCATATCCCCCTGGGCGAGGCCTTGATCGCTCTGGGCACGCTCAGCCGCGAAACCCTGCTCCAGAGCCTCGATGAGTACTCGGCCAGCCGAGATGAGGCCATAGAACTCGGCAACTGTGATTACTGCAATGCCGAGAGCAGCCACGAACTGTGCTTTTTCAGCCTACTGGGCAAGCTCCTGCCCCGGGTCACCGGGGGGCGGTTCATTCCGGGCGGGTTCTATCCCACGATCTCGATCAACCGGTTTGATGTGGCGATCAGCCAGCGCGTGCGCGGCCAGCTCGACCTGGAGGCGGTCCTGTTGCTCCCGGAGGCCCTGCTCGAAAGCATGGCCCTGGCCTCGCTCAACGGCGGCGGCGGCTCGGCGCAGATCGACGGCCGCAAGCCCAACCGCTTCGAGCGCACGGTCAAGGGCATCCTGGCCCTGGTGGTGCGGAATTTCATCTGTCAGCAGGAGATTCTGGGCCGGCATTGCTCGGCGAGTTCCGGTCCGCGGCGGATCAGCGAGAACACGTTCCGCGCGCACCGAAGCCGGGCGCGCAAGGTCAATTGCGTCGAGGTGATCCTGATCAGCCCGCCGGCCCCGGCCGGGGATTTTCTGCAATTCAATATCTGCCTGCTCGATTACCGGGACAAGGACTGAGCCGCTCCAGCACCGCGGCTCAGAAACCCTTGGGGCGCGGGAAGATGAACAGCAGCGGACGGCGCTCGTCGCTCTGCCGCAGGGTTTGCAGGTTCCCGTCCAGCGCCACCAGGATCACACCATCGGTCAATCCCAACCCCTCACTGTTGCGGTATTCCTCGCGCTGATTCACATAGCGGTGCTTGAGGCTGTCGGCGCAGGTCTTGAACGAGGCCACCGCCAGAATGCGCCCGCTTTCCGGGTCGATCTTGTAGACCTCGCTTCTCATCCGTCCCAGGGCGTACAGCCTGCCCCTGTCCACGCACAGATCGGTCAGGTCCGGGCTGTCCGCGACTTCGATCCTCTTTTCCAGCTCCAGGCCCCGGTCCAGGCGGTAGACCAGGACCACGGCCGGCCGCATCTCGTGGGCGATGAAAAGCCGGTTGCCCAGGCGGGCCACCCCCTCGAACGAGGTGTTGAGGCCGGCCGCCAGAAGGTCCTCCTGGCCGCGCAACAGCACCTCCGGCCCGGCCACCAGGCCGATCTCCGCCGCGGATGGGTCGAACTCCAGCAGCAGGCGGTCGCGCTCATCCACGGCCCAGAGCTTGCCGCCCGGCGCCAGGCAGAGTCCCTCCAGGTCGTACTTGTTCACCTTGCCGGCTTTCTGCGCCAGGGCGGCGAAATCGAACGCCCCTCGGGCCGGCCCCACCGGGTGAAGCCGCACCACTCCGGAGCCGCTGTGAAGCAGGCTGTCCAGGCCCGCGGCCAGCAGGACCGGGTTTTCCGGCTGCCAGTCGGGAGGCGTGGGCCCACGGTCATCGGCAAAGAATACCCTCCCGGTGGAATCGATCGCCACGGCGGACAGGTTGAGCACTTCGGGATATTCCAGAAAAACGGCGCGTTCGAGGTGCAGGTCCACCGAATCCGGGTGAATCACGGGGCTGGCCGCCAGACAGGCGGACAGGGGCAGGATTCTTGCAAGTCTTTTCAGTACGTCGCGCATAGGGCGGCTTTCTCCAGGGGGGTGATTGTGAATCTGTCTGCGATACAATGAATCATGCCGGAGCGC
Organism: bacterium; assembly: GCA_021372515.1. NCBI lineage: Bacteria > bacterium. Next base: position 57,282 of record JAJFUG010000045.1, on the reverse strand, counting down.
TCTGTCAAGTGGTTCTGTTCAGGGAGCCGGATCGTGCACGCCGCGGGGTGGGCGCGACGGTTATTCTTGAAAATAGGCGTCAAGTTGTTATATTAAACAATTGTTTTATTTGAGTTTAGTCCGAGGACAGAGGTCGCAGTGGAGGATAACCCCGACTCCGGCAGCGCTTTGCGTATATCGGCGACCGGATCGGGCACTCGACGCCCTGAAAACGGGAAGGGACCATGAAAGGTGTAATCCTGGCCGGAGGTCTCGGCACGCGGCTGCATCCGCTGACCAAGGTTACCAACAAGCACCTCCTGCCGATCTACGACAAGCCGATGATCTACTACCCGATCCAGGCTCTGGTCAACGCCGGGGTGCGGGATATCCTGGTGGTCACCGGCGGGAACAACGCCGGAGATTTCCTCCGCCTGCTGGGCAACGGCAAAGCTTTCGGCCTGGACCGTCTGAACTACGCCTACCAGGAGGGCGAGGGCGGGATCGCCGAGGCCCTCGGTCTGGCCCGCCATTTCTGCGAGGGGCAGAAGCTGGTGGTGGTCCTGGGCGATAATATAATAGAGAAAAACATCTGCGACGCGGTGCAGGATTTCGAGCGCCAGGAGCGCGGCGGCAAGATACTGCTCAAGGAGGTCCACGACCCGGAGCGCTTCGGCGTGGCCGAGGTGCAGGACGGGCGCGTGGTGCGGATCATCGAGAAACCGAAAAACCCGCCCTCCAACCTGGCGGTGGTGGGGATCTATTTCTATGACTGCCGCGTGTTCGAGATAATCGGCACCCTCAAGCCCTCGGCGCGCGGCGAACTGGAAATCACGGACGTGAACAACGCCTATCTGGAGCGCGGCGAGCTGACCTACTCGGTCCTGGAGGGTTGGTGGACCGACGCAGGGACGTTCGAGTCCCTCTACCGCGCCGCCAACCTGGTGGTCCAGACCGGGGCGAACAACCTCTGAGACGGCCGCCGGATGGCGAGCGCCTCAGACTGGAGAGCGAGATGATAGAAGGCGTGGCGACCAAGACCCTGAAGGTGATCCCGGACGAGCGTGGCCGTCTGATGGAGATACTGCGCGATGACGATGCGCTGTTCGACCGTTTCGGGCAGCTCTACATGACCTCGGTCCATCCGGGCGTGGTCAAGGCCTGGCACTACCACAGCGATCAGACCGACCACGTGGCAGTGGTGCACGGCATGATCAAGCTGGCCCTCTGCGACTGGCGGCCCGGCAGCCCAACCTACCGTCAGGTCCAGGAGTTCTTCCTCGGCGAGCACAACCCGCTGCTGGTGCGTATCCCGCCCATGGTGCTGCACGGCTGGAAAGGGATCGGCGAGAAAGAGGCGCTGGTGGTCAACCTGCCCAACCGTCACTACCAGTACGACCACCCGGATGAGTTGCGCCTGGCCTGGGATGACCCGGAAGTGCCCTACGACTGGGCGATCAAGTTCTATTGAGATTTGACGGAAAGCTGGACCATGAAATTACTGGTCACCGGAGGGGCCGGCTTCATCGGCTCCAATTTTGTGCTCTACATGCTGGCGCGCTACCCGCAGCTCAGCCTGGTCAACCTGGATTGCCTGACCTACGCCGGCAACCTGGAGAACCTGGCCGCCCTGGAGGGTGACAACCGTCACCGTTTCGTGCGCCTGGACATCCGCGAGGCCGCCCCGCTGGAGAGTTTTCTGGCTGCGGAACGTCCGGACGCGGTGGTGAATTTCGCCGCCGAGAGCCACGTGGACCGCTCGATCACCGGGCCGCAGGTGTTCGCCCAGACCAACGTCCTGGGCACGCTCAACCTGCTGGAGGCTGCACGCAAGGCGGGTGTGGGGGTGTTCCTGCAGGTCAGCACGGATGAGGTCTACGGCAGCCTGGGCGAGCAGGGCTTTTTCACCGAGGACAGCCCGATCCGGCCGAACAGCCCCTACGCGGCGAGCAAGGCCGGCGCGGACCACCTGGTGCGGGCCTGGCGACACACCTACGGGATGGACACGCGGATCACCCGCTGCTCCAACAACTATGGGCCCTTCCAGTTCCCGGAAAAGATGATCCCGCTGATGATGACCAACGCCCTGGAGGGCAAGAAGTTGCCGGTGTACGGCGACGGCCTCAACGTGCGCGACTGGCTGCACGTGGAGGACCACTGCCGCGCCCTGGACCTGGCCCTGCACAAGGGCAAGGCCGGCGAGGTCTACAATGTCGGCGGGGGGACACAGCTCACGAACCTGGAGCTGGTGCGCACCCTGCTGGGTATCCTGGGCCGGGATGAGAGCCTGATCAGTTTCGTCCCTGACCGCCCGGGCCACGACCGCCGCTACGCCATCGACGCGTCCAAGGCCCGCCGCGAGCTGGGCTGGCAGCCGCAGGTGACGTTCGCCGAGGGCCTGCGCCGCACGGTGGAATGGTACAGCGGGAACACGCGCTGGTGGGAGCGGATCAAGTCCGGGGCCTACCGCGAGTATTACGAGAAGATGTACGGGAAGCTCGAATGAAAGTGCTCGTGACCGGCGCAGCCGGGATGCTGGGCCATGACCTTCTGCCGAAGCTGGCCGCTCGCGGCCTGACCGCCGTGGGCGTGGACCTCGACCGGGCCGATATCAGCGTGCCTGAGTCGGTGCGCGCCCTGCTGGCGGATGAAAAGCCGCAAGTGGTGATCCACGCCGCGGCCTGGACCGATGTCGAGCGGGCCGAGAGCGAGCCGGAGGCCGCCCGGCGGGTGAACGTCGACGGCGCGCGCAACGTGGCCGCCGCCTGCGCCGCGCTTGGGGCGCGGATGATCCTGATCGGAACGGATTTCGTGTTCGACGGGGCCAAGGCCGCCCCTTACGTGGAATCGGACCAGACCGGGCCGCTGGGGGTCTACGGGCGGACCAAGCTGGAGGGCGAACTCCTGGCCCGCCGCGAGCTGCCGGGTCTTACCGTGGTGCGCACGGCCTGGCTCTACGGTGCGGGCGGACAGAATTTTCTCACCCGTATCCTGCGCGCCGCCCGTGGCCGCACCGAGTTGAACGTGGTGGAGGATGAATTCGGCAGCCCCACCTGGAGCGTGGAGCTGAGCCGCCTGCTGGCCGGCATCGCGCTATGCGAGGCCCCGGGGCCGCTCTACCATGCGGCGGGCGGCGGCTCGTGCAGCCGCTACGGGCTGACTGCGGCGCTGTTTGGCCGGCTGGGAATCGATGCGGTGAAACTGAAACGGGTTAAAGCTACGGCGTTTCCGAGCCGGGTGAGTCGTCCGGCCAACAGCGCCCTGGCCTCGGAATGCCTGGAGCGGGATGGGTTCGCGCCGCTGCGGCCCTGGGAACAAGCCCTGGATGATTTCGTGAGACTGGAGCGGCAAAGGCTGTTGAACGTGTATCGGGGTGTGGATGACAAATAAAGGGCCTCAATGCTGCCCGCTACGGCGGCTCGTTCCCTGGCTGCTGCCGGTGCTCTGGCTCCTGTTGATATTCGCTTTGAGCAGTATGCCCATACCGGTGTCGCGCCTCAAGTTTTTCCGGCACCAGGACAAGCTGGTCCATTTCATCGAGTACGGGGTGCTGGGCTTGCTGCTGGTGCGCGCCGCGTACCAGAGCACGGTGCGCCGACGGCGCAATTACTGGCTCTGCCTGCTCGTGGCGGTGCTCTACGGCCTGAGCGATGAGTTCCACCAGATGTTTGTCCCGCACCGTACGGCGGATATCTGGGACCTGATGGCCGACTCCGCCGGGGCGTTCGCGTTTGCCTGGACCTGGCTGGCGCTGAAAGGCCAGCGCCTGTTCGGCCGGGCGCGCGCCGTCCTGGAAAGCGAGAGCACCATCGGCCCGGAGTGAGCGCACGGGGTTGTCGTTAGGTGGATGTAGGGGCGGACCCATGTGTCCGCCCGGGCGCACACGCGGGTGCGCCCCTACAGTGATCCGATTAACGCGAATTGAGCCGATCCGCTCGCAGTTGACTTGTTTTTGGGGCACGGCAGGCCGCGCCCAAGATCGAAAAATAAATCCAGGAAAGTACAAAGAGGCTTTGATGAAATACAGCGCACCACGGGGCACGCAGGACATTCTCCCGGCCGACAGCGCGGCCTGGCAGGCGCTCGAGGCCGCCTCCCGCGCCGTGTTCGAGCGTTACGGCTACCGCGAGATCCGCACCCCGATCTTCGAGCAGAAAGAGCTTTTCCTGCGCAGTGTGGGCGAGCAGACCGACATCGTGCAGAAAGAGATGTACACTTTCACCGACCGCAAGGCGCGCGAGTTCGCCCTGCGGCCCGAGGGCACGGCCTCGGTGATCCGGGCTTACATCGAGAACCGGCTCTGGACCGAGCGGCCGCTGCAGAAACTCTACTATCTGGGCCCGATGTTCCGCTACGACCGTCCGCAGAAAGGCCGCTACCGCCAGTTCCACCAGATCGGGTGTGAGGCGGTGGGCAGCCTCAACCCCCTGGTGGACGCCGAGGTGATCGCCCTGATGGGCGACATCCTGCGCGCGGCCGGGGTGAGCCGGTTGAGCCTGCACCTGAACAGCCTGGGGGACGCCGAGACCCGCGCCGCCTACGGTGAGGTGCTGCGCGGCTATTTCGGCGCGCGGCGGGAGGAACTCTGCTCCGACTGCCAGGCCCGTCTGGAGCTGAACCCCCTGCGCGTGCTGGACTGCAAGGTGGAGTCGTGCCAGAAGCTTTCGGCGGGTATCCCGCCCATCGAGGACAGCCTGAGCCCCGACAGCCGCGCCCATTACGAGGCCGTGCAGCGCTGGCTTACGGTGCTTGGAGTCGATTTCGTCAAGGACCCGCGCCTGGTGCGCGGCCTGGACTACTACACCCGCACCGCGTTCGAGTACCATCACGGCGAGCTGGGCAGCTCGGTGGCCTTGGGCGGCGGCGGACGGTACGACCGTCTGATCGCCGAGTGCGGCGGCCCGGACACGCCCTCGATCGGCTTTTCGCTGGGCGAGGAGCGCGTGCTGCTGGCCGCGGCGCAGGACAGTCAACTGGCCGCACAGGCCGCGGCCGAGGCCCGTACGCCGGGCTTTTACCTGGTCTACCTGGGGGATACGCTGCTCGAGCCCGCCGTCCGGCTGGCCCGGCAGCTTCGCAATTCCGTGCGGGTGGAGCTGGACCCCGAGCCGCGCAGCCTGAAAGCCCAGATGCGCCAGGCGGACAACCTGAAGCTTTCCCACGCCCTGATCCTGGGCGAGAGCGAACAGGCCGCCGGGAGGATCGTGGTCAAGGACCTGGCCGGCGGGACTCAGGTCACTCTGGAGCAGTCGGCGCTGACCGCCGACCCCCTGGGTGCGCTGGCCGGACCCGGCCGGGACGGTTGAAACGGCGCGGGCAAACTGTGAATAGATGCTTGTTCTTCAGGATAAATTCATGAATCGGGCAGGAGGCTTGAAAGCTAAAATGGAATCCAAACATTACAAGACAGCCTATAGAACGGAAACCTGCGGCAACCTCAGGCTCGAGGACAAGGGCCGCGAAGTCACCCTGGTGGGCTGGGTGTTCCGCTGGCGCGACCACGGCGGGATCGTGTTCATCGACCTGCGCGACCGCTACGGAGTGACCCAGATCGTGTTCGACCGCAAGAGCTCCGAGCAGGACATCGACTCCCTGGCGCACAAGCTGCGCGGCGAGTACGTGGTGCAGGTGCGGGGGCTTGTCCGTCCGCGGCCCGAGGGCACGCTCAACGAGTCCCTGATCACCGGCGCCATCGAGATCAGCGCCACGCACCTGGAGATCATCACCGAGAGCGACAGTATCCCGTTCCGCCTGGATGACAAGGGCTCGGTGTCCGAGGATCTGCGCCTGACCTACCGCTACCTGGACCTGCGGCGCGAGGAGTTGCAGCGCTGCCTGATCGTACGCTCGCAGGCGGTTTCGGCCACGCGGCGTTATTTCGACAGCCTGGGCTTCCTGGACATCGAGACCCCGATACTGTGCAAGCCCACACCCGAGGGCGCGCGCGATTTCATCGTGCCGGCACGCCTGCACCCGGGCAAGTTCTACGCCCTGCCGCAGAGCCCGCAGTTGTACAAACAGTTGCTGATGGTCAGCGGGTTCGACCGCTACTACCAGATCGCGCGCTGCTTCCGGGACGAGGACCTGCGCGCCGACCGTCAGCCCGAGTTCACCCAGATCGACGTGGAAATGTCGTTCATCGCTGAGGACGATATCATCGCGGTGACCGAGGGGCTGCTCAAGGACATTTTCAAGGCTACGCTGGGGGTGGAGATACCCACCCCCTTCCGGCGGATGAATTATACCGAGGCGATGGAGAAATACGGCTGCGACAAGCCCGACCTGCGTTTCGACCTCCAGATACGCGACTTCAGCCCGGCGTTCAAGGGCTGCGGGTTCCGGGTGTTCGAGTCCATGCTCGAATCGGGCCAGCGAATCCGCGGCATCGTGGTGCCGGGCGCGGCGCGCTACAGCCGCAAGGAGCTGGACGACCTGGGCGCCCTGGCCGTGGAGATGGGGGCCAAGGGTCTGGTCTGGCAGCGTGTGGGCGAGCCGGGGGCGCACGACAGCTCGATCAAGAACATCATCAGCCAGGAGACCATGGACCGCGTGGCCGCCCTGCATCCGGCCAAGCCCGGCGACCTGATTGTCCTGGTGGGCGGCCCGGACTGGATGAGCAGCAAGGCCCTGGCCCGCGTGCGCCTGTTCCTGGGCGACAAGGAGGGCCTGATCGACAGGACGGCGCTCAATTTCCTCTGGGTGGTGGAGTTCCCGATGTTCGAGTGCGACCCGGCCACCGGCGCCCTGGGCGCGGCGCACCACCCGTTCACCAGTCCCAAGCTGGAGGACATGGACAAGCTGGAGAGCGACCCGGCCTCGGTGCGCAGCCGGGCCTACGACGTCATCCTCAACGGCAACGAGATCGGCGGCGGCTCGATCAGGATTCACCGCAGGGACGTGCAGCAGCGGGTGTTCAGCGCCCTGGGGATCAGCCCGGAGCAGGCCGAGTACAAGTTCGGTTTCCTGCTCAAGGCTTTCCAGTACGGCCCGCCGCCTCACGGCGGCATCGCCTTGGGCATGGACCGTCTGGCCATGCTGATCAACGGCACGGATTCGATCCGCGACGTGATCGCGTACCCCAAGACCGCCAAGGCCAGCGCCCTGATGGAGGACTCGCCCTCGCTGGTGGATGAGCGCGAGCTGCTGGAGCTGCATGTGCGGCGTATCGTGAAGAAGTAGCACCCCTCCATGCCCCGATGCCGGAGCCGCAACCCACCGCCATCGGGGCGTGGAGTCTCCGGACGGGCCGCCGACAGCGGCTCGCGGAATGCTGTCTTGAAAATGCGGAACGATTGTGGCAGAATATAGCAGTGCTGTTCCAGCCGGCCGGCGGGAAGGAGTGCTCTGGTCGGCTGGGGCGAAGGATTGTCGGTCAGGGACCGCGAAACTCTCGCAGGGGATTGACCCGCAGATGGCGAAAACCAACAACCGCACGCATTTCACCCGCCGTATCCCGGTGGAGGGCGTGGACATGCTCACCCTGCTCGGGCCGAACGACCAGAACCTGCACCTTCTGGAGACGATGTTCGACTGCGAGGCCTACATCCGGGGCGATGAACTGATCCTGATCGGCGAGGAGGGCGCGGTGCAGGACCTGGAGCGCACCGTGCGGCGGATGATCGCCATGGTGCAGACCGGCAAGACCTTCCAGGTCTCCGAGATCGGCGGGATCGCCCGCGAGGTGCGCGAGGGGCTGGTCCGCGGCCAGGACCTCTACGAAAGCGAGCAGGTCTACCTGACCGGCAGCCGCAAGGTGGTCAAGCCGCGCGGGGTTGGGCAGAAGCAGTACCTGAAGATGGTGCAGGAGAACGACATCGTGATCGGCATCGGGCCGGCCGGTACGGGTAAAACTTACCTGGCCGTGGCCGCGGCTATCGACGCGCTGAACAAGAAACGGGTCAAGCGGATAATCCTGTCGCGGCCGGCGGTGGAGGCGGGCGAGCGCCTGGGCTTCCTGCCCGGCGACATGCAGGAGAAAGTCGACCCCTACCTGCGGCCGCTCTACGACTCGCTGCAGGACATGCTGCTGCCGGACGCGCTCAGCCGCTACCTAAGCTCCGGCACCATCGAGATCGCGCCCATCGCGTTCATGCGGGGACGCACCCTGCACGATGCCTTCGTGATCCTGGACGAGGCGCAGAACGCCACCCGGATGCAGATGAAGATGTTCCTCACCCGTCTGGGGGTCAACTCCAAGGCGGTGATCACCGGGGACAAGACCCAGATCGACCTGCCCAGGCCCGAGATGAGCGGCCTGCTGCAGGTGGAGGAGATACTCAAGGGCATCGACGGGATCGAGTTCGTCTATTTCACGGAAGAGGATGTGGTCCGTCACCGCCTCGTTCAGCGGATAATCCATGCCTACCAGGAGTCGGGGCAGGGCGAGGGGGAGCAGGCGGGCGGCGACACAGACGGGGCGGTAGGGGGGTGAGGCCTGAGGGCCGCTGTGTGTAAGACGGCGGCATTCCTTCAGCGGCGGACCTGTCCCGGACAGGGGCGCCGGGAGCCGGATGTTGCGCAAGATGAAATGGAAAGTCAACACCTACCTGCGCCGCTGGGTCCGTCGGCTGCGGGAGGGCTCAAGGGCCGTACTCGACCGTCTGCGGCGGCCCTCTCTGCATCACGGCCTGCGTTTTGTCCTGCCCGTGCTGCTGTCCTGGGGTGCGCTGGTGCTCACTCCCTCGCGCGAGATACCCGACCCCTTCATCGACATCGCCGCCGGACGCGTGGCCGACCGTGACATCATCGCCCCGTTCGATTTCCAGGTCTACAAGAGCCCCGAGGAACTGCAGAGCGAGCGCGAAAAGGCCGCGGCCGAGGTGTTGCCCATCCTGGAGTTCCAGCCCGAGGTTAAAGAGCAGGTCCTGGCCCGGATGCTCGACTTTTTTAACGCCCTGCACCGGGTGGCCCAGGAGCCCGAGATCGCCCGCCGTCTGCCGAACTGGAATGACTACACCCGCCAGGGCTCCGCGGGCCGTCACGGCGGCTACACGGTCAGCCCGCGCGTGCTGCGAGCCCTGTACGAGGTCGACTCGCTGCTCTCGCTCTCGGACGACGAGATAGTCTACCTGCTTGACCCCGACTGCGCCCGTATCCTGCGCAACAGCCTGAAGGATTTCATGGTCTACCGCCTGCGCGAGGGCCTGATCGACCGCGAGACCCTGGGGCAGGTGGACGGCGATTTCGTGGTGCTGCGGCGCGAGGGCAACGAAAGCCTGATGCAGAAAAACGAGCTGTCCACCCTGCGGCAGGTGATGGACCTGGCCCGCGCCGAGACCGTGGACCAGCGCTACCCCGAGATCAGCAAGAACCTCTTCATCAGCATGCTCAGCCGCTTCATGCAACCCAACATCCATTACAACTCCGACGAGACCCAGAACCTGCGCTATCTGGCCCGTCAGCGGGTCAAGACCACCCGCGACCAGACCGTGCTGCGCGGCGAAAAAATAGTGGGCCGGGGCGAGCGGGTGACCGAGCAGCACCTGGAGCGCCTGGAAAACCTGAAACGCCAGTTCGCCCTGCGCCAGAGCGAGGCCGGCGGGATGGGCCAGTTGCGGCGGGATACCGGCCTGTACCTGATCTACCTGGTGCTGCTGTTGCCGTTCTGGATCTACCTGCTGCTGCACCGGCCGGAGGTCTACCATCGGCTGTCGCCCATGCTGATAGTCTCGATCACGTTCCTGATCGTGCTGGGCTTTTCCTGCCTGGTGCTAAGGAGCGAGGACTTGCCGGTCTACATGATTCCGGTGTCGATAGCGCCGCTGCTGCTGGCCTACCTGATCGACGACCAGGTTGGCATCGCGGCCATGGTCAGCCTGTCGCTGATGGTGGGAGTGCAGGCCGGGTTCTCGATCTATGTCACCCTGTTCAGCCTCACCGCCGGGGTGGCCGCCGCGATCAGCGTCCGGCAGGTCAAGAGCCGCAAGGGGCAGTACCTCTCCATCCTCTACATCGCCGTGGCCAGCCTGGTGGCCGTGTTCGCCATCGATTTCCTGTTCCGCGGCGAGGGTGCGGCCGAGGTGGTCGCCACGGCCGGCTGGTCCACGGTGAACGCGTTCCTGTCCACGATGATAACGATCGGCCTGTTGCCGCTGATGGAGATAATTTTCAAGGTGACCAGCAATTTCACCCTGCTCGAGCTGAGCGACCTGAACCGTCCGCTGCTCAAGCGCCTGGCCATCGAGGCTCCCGGCACCTACCACCATTCGATCATCCTGGGCAACCTGGCCGAGGCCGCCGCGGCCGGCATCGGGGCCAATCCGATATTCGCGCGCGTGGCCGCCTACTACCACGACATCGGCAAGCTGCGCAAGCCGCTGTATTTCGTGGAGAACCAGGCCGGACGGGAGAACCCGCACAACAAGCTCAGCCCCAAGATGAGCAGCCTGATCATATCGAACCACGTTAAGGAGGGGGTGGAGCTGGCCCGCGCCGCCCGCCTGCCCGAGTGCATAATCGACGTCATCCGGCAGCACCACGGCAAGACCCACATCTCGTTCTTCTTCACCAAGGAGAAAGAGCGCAACCCCGAGACCCGGCTGAACGAGCACGATTTCTGCTACCCGGGGCCCAAGCCGCTCACCCGCGAGGCGGCCATAATCATGCTCGCCGACTCGGTCGAGTCGGCCTCGCGCACCCTGAGCGAGCCGACTGTCAGCCGGATTAAGGGGTTGGTCAAGAAGATAATCGACGCCAAGTTGCGGGACGGCCAGTTGGACCACACCGGGCTGACGCTCAAGGACCTGACCCGCATCGGCGAGGAGTTCGTGCCCATCCTCATCGGTGTGCACCACCAGCGGATCGAATACCCAGACAGGGGAAATGCCGAGGATGCCAAAGTCAAAGCCACAAACGGACGGAATAGAAATCAGTCTAAGCCGAACGGTGAGAAAGCCGCTGGAAAGCCTGTTCCCGGCGCTGAGGAACATGCTGCACTCACTGATGAGGACGCATCGGAAGCCTGAGGCCGAAGTCTCGCTCACCTTCGTCGGGCGCAGCCTGATCCGCCGTCTCAACCGCGAATACCTGGGCCACGACTACGTGACCGACGTGATCTCGTTCAGCCTCTCCGAGCCGGAGGAGGCCGAGCTGGTTGGGGATATCTACATCTGCCTGCCGCGGGCCGAGCAGCAGGCCGCCTGGTACGGCGCCCCGGCCCGCGAGGAACTGGTCCGCCTGGCCGCCCACGGCACGCTGCACCTTCTGGGCTACGACCACGAGAAACCGGAGGAGGCGGCCCGGATGAACGAGTTGCAGGAGGCCTGCGTGGACAGTTTCCGCGCGGGCCGGTACGACAGCGCCGAAGGTGGCCGGCCGGCGGAACGCGAACCTTGATATTCCACCGCGCCGGGATATAATTGTAGCAGCCTTTTCTCCCTTGGGCGACGCCGCCCGGGGAGTCGCCAGGAACCTCACGCTTTCTGCCAGGTCGGCCGGATGGATGTCTACCTTCTGATTGCCTTTCCCTTGCTGATCATGCTCTCCGGCCTGTTCAGCAGCTCGGAGACCGCGTTTTTCAGCCTCTCCAATTTCGAGCTTTCCGAACTCGAGGAGGAGCATCCCGCGCGCGGCCGCCTGGTGCGCCGGTTGCTGGCCGACCAGGATATCCTGCTGACCGGCATCCTGCTGGGCAACCTGATAGTGAACATCTGCGCCACCTCTGTGGCCACGATCATCCTGCACCGCTGGGGGCTGCGCCTGGGCTGGAGCGAGCACGTGGTCTACCTGGTGGACATCGTGGGCATGACCTTTGTCCTGCTGGTGCTGGGCGAGATCGGCCCCAAGGTATACGCCCTGAGCAACGCCCGCCGTCTGGCCCTGCGCCTGACCGGGTTTGTGCGTGCCTGGCTGTCGCTGACCCGCCCGTTGATCCGCCTGCTGGCCTTGCTGAGCGGCTGGGTCAAGCGCCTGAGTTCCCATGCTGGGCAGGACCGTCAGCTCCTGGAGGACGAGCTCAAGCTGATGGTCGACCTGACCGCCGAGCAGGGCGGTCTGGAGCAGGAGGAAAAGCAGATCATCCACAACATTTTCGAGCTGAGCGAGACCACGGTGCGCGAGATCATGGTCCCGCGCACGGACATTATCGGCATCCCGGACGGCACGCCGCTGCCCGAGGTGGTGAAGATCGTCCAGGAAAGCGGCCACTCGCGTTTCCCGCTGTTCCGGGACGATCTGGACGATATCGTGGGCATCCTCTACACCAAGGACCTACTGGGGCCTCTCTACCGGTTCGGACCCGACCAGACGCTTTCGGCCCTGGCGCACGAGGTCTCCTACGTGCCAGAGACCAAGTCGTGCAGCGACATGCTCCAGGATTTTCAGAAACGGGGCATCTACATGGCCATCGTGGTCGATGAGTACGGCGGCACGGAGGGGCTGGTGACTGTGGAGGACGTGATGGAGGAGATCATCGGCGAAATCCAGGACGAGCACGACACCGAGGAGCCGATGATAGTCTGGGAGGCCCCCGACCGTTTCCTGGTGGACGGGCTGATAAATATCGAGGACCTCTCGGAAGAACTGGGCGTGGACCTTCACGGCGAGGGCTACGAGAGCCTGGGTGGGTTCACCCTCTCGCGTTTCGGGCGGTTGCCTCATCCGGGCGAGTCCTTCGACGAACAGGGCTACCGTTTCGTCATTTCGAAGCTATCCCGGCGGCGGGTCTGGAAAGTCCGGATCCTCCGCCTTCCGCAACCCGAGCGGCAGGGCGGCGCTGGGGACGGTTCCGGCAGCGGCGGCGGGGAAGACAGCCGGTAACTCAACCAGAGGAAAACGTGGAAGCAGAACAATGGCTCCTGCTGCTGACGCTCCTGGGGAGCGCGTTTTTCAGCGGTACGGAGACGGCTCTGATCTCGATCAACAAGATCAGGTTGCAGAGCCGCCTGGACAAGGGCGGTGCCATAGCCTGGCTGGCGCGGCGGTTCAGTGGCAAGCCGGGCGATATCCTGTCCACTCTGCTGGTGGGCAACAATGTGGTCCATATCCTGGCCACGGTCCTGATCTCGGACATGGTGTTCGAGTACATTCCGCAGGACAGTTCGCACCCGCTGCTTGTCTCGGTCCTGTTGATACCGGCGATTGTCACTCCACCCATCCTGCTCTTCGGCGAAATACTGCCCAAGAGCCTGGCGCGCGACCACGCCGCGGGCCTGCTGCCGGTGCTGGCGGCGCCGCTCTGGCTGTTCTACTACCTGCTTCTGCCGGTGAACCGGGTGGTGCACCGCGCGGCCCAGGTGCTGCTGAAACTGGCCGGAGTGTCCAACCCCGGGCAGGAACAGCTTTTCACCCGCAAGAACATCCAGCGGGTGCTGATGGAGAGCGAGCGCGAGGGGGTGCTGCACAAGGAGGAGAGCAGCTACATCTCCGGGGTGTTCGATTTCAGCGAGACCATGGTCCGCGAGATCATGACCCCGCGCACGGACCTGGTGGCGATCCGCCACGAGGCCTCGTTGCGCGAGGTGGCCGAGAAGATGAGCGAGAGCTACTTTTCGCGCATCCCGGTCTACGAGGGCACGCTCGATCACATCATCGGCATGGTGCACGTGGTCGACCTGGTGCGTAGCGAGCCGATCGAGGCGCCGGTGATCCACCCGGTGATTTTCACCCCCGAGACGAGCAAGTGCGACAGCCTGCTCTACGAGATGCGTCAGAAGAAAATCCACCTGGCCGTGGTGCTTGACGAGTACGGCGGCACGGCCGGGATCGTGACCCTGGAGGACCTGTTGGAGGAACTGGTGGGCGACATCCGGGACGTGCACGACAAGCGGGGAGCCCTGGTCACGGTGGGGCGCGACCGCAGCCTGACCGTGAGCGGCAGCACGCGCTTCGAGGACCTCGAGGGGCAGATCGAGCTGCCCGAGACGGACCACGAGGTGGAGACAGTGGCCGGGCTTCTGATGGCCGAGCTGGGGCGTATCCCCGAGGTCGGCGAGAAATTCCAGCTCGGCTCGGTGCGCATCACCGTGTTGGAGGCCTCGCCCAAGCGGGTGGAGCGCCTTCAGCTCAAGCAGATGGATGACAGCGGACACCCGGCGGCCCGGGATGGGGACGGACGGGTGCACATTCGTCGGATTGAGGACAGACAGGAGTGAGAGCGTGAGCGAAGACAAGGGCCTCGACAGCCAGGAGCAGTACGCCGAGGGACAGCAGCCTCTTACTCTCGAAGAGGTGCGTGAACTGCTCGAAGCGGGCGAGACGGGCCTGGCCAGCTTGGTCGAGGCGGTGCAGTCCGAGCACCCGGCCGACCTGGCCGACCTGGTCGAGCGGATGGATGAGGACGAGCGCAAGCTGTTCTTCAACCTTCTGCCGGCGGAAATCGCCTCCGAGACCCTGGCCGAGACGCGCGAGGAGGACCAGGAGGAGCTGATCCGCAATCTGGATGACCAGGCCCTGTTCGAGCTGTTCGAGGAACTGAGCGATGACGACGCCACCGACATCGTGCAGGAGCTGTCCGAAAAGGAGGCCGCCCGCGTCCTCAGCGTGATCGACAAGGAAGACCGCGAGGACATCCAGACCCTGATGACTTACGCCGACGACACGGCCGGCGGAGTCATGACCAGCGAGCTGGTCTCGGTCGAGACCGGGCTGTCCGCGGCCGAGGCCATCGAGCGGGTGCGGCGGCTGGGCCAGGAGATACAGTTCTTCACCGTGTACGTGGTGGACAGCGAGAACATACTGCGCGGCACCCTGGCGACCACCGACCTTATCCTGGCCGACCCCGGGGCGAAAATCGCCGACATCATGGACACCGACATAGTGAGCGTCTCACCGGAGATGGACCAGGAACAGGTGGCCCACCTGCTGTCGCGCTACAACCTGGTCTCCATCGCGGTGGTGGACAGCCAGGGGCGTCTGTTGGGACGGGTCACAGTGGATGACGTGATCGACATCATGGAAGAGGAGGCGACCGAGGACATTTTCCGCATGAGCGGCGTCAACGAGGACGAGAGCGTCGAAAAGCTGGGCGTGTTCCAGTCCGTGCGCTACCGCCTGCCCTGGCTCGTGCTCAACCTCGGTTTCACCCTGGTCTCGGCCCACATCATCAAGCTGTTCATCGGAGTGCTCGAACGCGAGGTGGTCCTGGCGATGTTCCTGCCGGTGGTGGCGGGGATCGGCGGCAACACCAGCACACAGAGCCTGGCCGTGACCCTGCGCCGCCTGATCCTGCGTGAGATGGAGGGGCGCAAGAAAATCGTGGTGATGAGCGAGGCTGCGGTGGCGCTGCTCAACGGCCTGGCGATCAGCCTGGTGATCGGGGCTTTTGTCTGGTTCACCCAGTCCAACGCCCAACTGGCGCTGATCGTGGGCTCGGCGGCCTGGACCGCCATGACCATGGCCGGCACCCTGGGGGCGATCTGGCCCCTGATGCTGCGCGCCCTGGGTTTCGACCCCGCGGTCTCCTCCACGTTCATCACCAACATTACGGACATTATCAGCTTTTTCCTCATCCTCGGTCTGAGCGCGATGTTCCTGCTGCACTGAGACCGGTGGTGTACAGAACCCGGACTTGGGCACAGAGGCGCGTGATGCAGCCGCTCAAGCAGGATGCCATAGTGCTCGGCGGGGTCGACTACAGCGACACCAGCCGGGTGATCTGGGTGCTGACCCCGGACGCTGGACGCCAGAGCCTGATGGTCAAGGGGGCCCGACGTCCGCGCAGCAAGTTCCAGGGTTGCCTCGAAACGTTCAGCCGGGTGAGCCTGATCTACCGCAAAGCGGCCCACGGCGCCATGCCCACCTTGCGCGAGGCCGACCCGCTGGCCCAGCGTCCCGGGCTGCGCGAGAGCCTGGAGGCGTTCCTGGCCGCCTCCGAGGCGGTGGAGGCGATCAAGTCTTTCAGCGAGCCGGACCAGGAAAGCACCGCGCTGTTCGGCCTGCTGGATGAGTTTCTGGTCCTGTGCGACCTGCACGGCCGCGAGCACGATTTCCTGCGCCTGGCGCGCCTGGCGTTCCGCTGGCGTCTGGCCGCGGTGCTGGGGCTGGAGCCGCAGCTTGTCGAGTGTGTTCGCTGCGGACAGCCCCACGGGCGGCGCAGCCGCTACCGTTTCGTGATCGCCGAGGGCGGGCTGCTCTGCCCGGAGTGCGAACCCTCCCGCCAGGACCAGGACTATGCCCCTGAGGGCGGCCTGGATTACGCGGGCTTGCGTTTCCTGTACCGCAGCCTGCGCCGTCTGCCCGCCGGGCCGGATGACCTGCAACAGGCCCCGGACGAGGACAGCCTCAGGGAACTGGAACGCTTGGCCCGCCGTTATTTCGCCTACCATGTGGGCGAGTTGCCTGCCGCCCGGGAGGGCCTGTCCTGGAACGGGCCATCCACCGGCGGCGCCTGAGGAGGAGATTTGTTCAACCCGCTTAAAAACGCGTTCGTGGCCCGGCACTACCGGACTTTCATTTTCAGTCTGGTGCTGATCAATACGGCGCTGATCTTTTTCCTGATCGTGTACATCTGGTCCTACGGTTCGGAGAGTGCCACCGGCCGCTGGGCCGCCACGGGCACACTCAGCCGGCGGGCGGTGCAGCCTGCGGTGGTGGTGGCCGAAAGCGAGACCGCCTGGAGCGAGCCGGGCGGGGCCGGGGCCGGGGCGGTCAGCCGGGGCGTGCTGGAGCGCGGCCTGAGCGTGGACATCGTGGACAGCACCCGTCAGGACGGCCAGCTGTGGTACTGCCTCACCTGGAACGAGGGACGAGGCTGGGTGCCGGCCGGGGCGGTGCGTTTCATCCAGGCGGCGCGGTGAATATAACGACAGAACGCCAAGTGATAGCTTCAAAAGTGACAGGGTGGATAGACCGATTTACTATTTAAAATGAGATAAATGCAATCAAGACAACAAGGTGGTGCGTGTAAATTAATTGAAGGTTGCGATGAAAAAATTGTTGTTAATAATTATATTGATATTAGGGGCGGTATTGTTTCTTCTGGGATGGGATAAATACACAAGTCCGGAATATTCTTTGGGTGAGGTTATAAGTGCCATTAAAAATCATGATGTCACCCAATTTAATAAATATGTAGATATTGATGGGGTGGTTGAAAGCGCTATAAATCAACTATTGAGAGGGCGAGACAAAAACAGTGTTGTGCTAAATCAACGGGAAGAAACAGGACCGAATATTGATAAAGGGCTGCTTGATATAATGCGGCCACAACTTGTCAATGACTTGAAGAGACAATTGATTGACCAGGTTGAAACCGGGAGCTTTGAAAGCGATGATACAAGTTCCTGTTTTTCTGAGACGCCACTGCTGTATGGCGTTGATGTAAAGGATGTATTGAATTGTATAAAATTCGTGAAACAAGAAGGAAGCATAGCATATGTTGGAGTCGATGTGTCTTTGGGCAGTGCTGACGACGTGTTTGTTGTTAATCTGAAAATGAGAGACAGGGGTGTTTACTGGCAATTAGTCGAGATTGTTAATATTGATAAAGTATTGATAAAGAAGCGATCTATTGACAATGCAAGAGCTGTGGAATTGGATGAGAAGGAATTCCTTAAGATAAAAGAATCAAAAGATGTAAATGTTTTAAAAGGGTACCTCAATGCGCATGCTGGTGGATTGTATGTAACAAAAGTGCGCGAGATGATAGAGGAAGTGTTGTATGAAAAGCTTTCGGATAGCAGCTCGATTGAGGATATGAAAAAATATCTGAATGAGTGTCCTCGATGCGTTCATGAACAAGAGGTGCGAGCGGCTCTGGGTCGAAAAATTGAGATAAATATAACAGAACCAATGGGAATTAAAATGGTAAGTATCCCGGCGGGCGATTTTATGACTTTAGATCGCAGCAATTTCGTTCCATTCACAAAAGTGAGTGGTTTTAAGATGAGTACGACGGAAATTACAATTCAACAGTTCAGAGTATTTGCAAAAGATGTCAATTATCCTCATGGCGAGTGGAATGACCAGTATCCATACATTTCAAATGAGCAGCCAGTGGTATTTGTGTCATATCAAGACGCGACAGCATACTGTGATTGGCTCAGTCAAAGAACAGGATTATATTTTCGACTTCCGTTTGCATATGAATGGGAATATGCCTGTAGAGCGGGTTCGGATACAAAATATTTTAGCGGTGATGAAGAATTAAATTTAAGTGAAACAGATTGGTATAAAGGGAATAGTTCCGGGAAAACGCATATGGTGGCATCGCGTAAGGCGAACAAGTGGGGTCTTTATGATATGCATGGAAATGTAAGAGAATGGTGTTCGGCTGACATTCATGGTGTAGCGCCGATAGCTGCAGGCGGAAGTTGGATGTCTGAAGCGAATTATTGTGTTTCTTTTCGACGTGATAAGTATGATAATAACACAAAATTTGGAAGTATCGGCTTCCGTGTGGTAAGAGAATATTGAAAAGCAGGATGATAAAAAATATGAAGGCCGGTCCAATTGCTGGACCGGCCTCTTTCATTTCCAGGTCTCGTTCACGCCGGCTGGATTATTCATCCTCCAGCTTGCTGGCTCCCGCGGCGGCCGAATTGGCCGGGCCGGCGGCCAGGCTGGGCTCGGGCGGGCCGTAGGGCGAGCCGATGTGATCCATACGGTGGACCATTTCGTCGCGGTGCGATTTGTAGGCGCTCAGCACCGACTTGTCGATCGGGTCGCCGTTGGGGATATCCACCTTGAGCGGATCGACCGGGGTGCCGTTCCTGAAGAAGCGGAAATCCAGGTGCGGGCCGGTGGCGAGCCCGGTGCTGCCCACCAGGCCGATCACCTGCCCCTGGCGGACAGTGGTGCCGCTATGCACCAGTATTTTCTGCAGGTGGCCGTAACCGGTGGCGTACATGCCGTTATGCTTGAGCAGGATGAAATTGCCGAACCCGCCCTTGCGGCCGGAGAACGTCACCCGTCCGTCGCCCAGGGCCAGCACGGGGGTCCCGGCCGGGGCGGCGTAGTCCACGCCCAGGTGCGGACGGCGGATCTTGAGGATCGGGTGGAAACGGCTGTAGGTGAAACGGCTGCTGATCCGGGGCATGTACTTGAAGGGGGACTTGAGGAACTTGCGGCGCATGCTCAGGCCATCCAGATCGAAATAGTCCTGGCTGCCGTCCTTGTTCGTGTAACGGATCGCGTAGAAGTCGCGTCCCGCGCTCTGGTAGACCGCGGCGAAAATTTCGCCCACCTTCGCGGTTCCCTTGGGGTGCACCTTTTCCTCGTAGATCAGCTTGAACCGGTCACCCTTCTGCACGTCACTGTGGAAATCGATCTGCCAGGCGAAAATCTCGCTCAGGCGCATGGCCAGCTCGGGCTGCCCGGCCACGTCCACCACGCTCTGATAAAGAGAATTCTCGATCGTGCCGCTGACCTCGCGCTCGCGCACCTGGTACTCGGTCTCCACCAACTCGGCGTTCCAGTCCACTTCCGCCATGGTGTCGGCGCAGGTCAGGCGCAGCGTGCGGTCGGGGTCGATCTCGTACTCCAGGGCGGCGAGCTTTTCGTTCTGGAAGATGAACTTGATCTCGCGTCCCACCACCACGCGGTTCAGGTTGTACAGCGGACGGGCGCACTGGATCATCTGGAGCATGCGGTCGTAGTCGATGCCGTTGCGGCGCAACAGGGTCTCGAACGTGTCTCCCACCCGCACTTTGTCCAGGGTGCTGATCGGCTCGACCAGCCAGCGGATGATGGAGGATGAATCCCGGGCGGCGTGCGGCCCGCCGCTGGAATCGAGGTCGGAGTTGTCGAACTGGATTTCCGGGGAGGGATCGAAATAGAGGTTGAGCGTATAGAGAGCGGCCAGGCTGGCGGCCAATACAGTGGCATAGCGGCGTATTTTCTGTCTGCGGCCGGCAGGGGTCCGTGCTGGCCCCTCGGCGCTGCCACGCGCGGGGGTATCCTTAAAATCTTGCATGGGCATTCAATCTCGATTTGAATTGAAACTTATCCGTGGAGGCGACCCCGCGGCAGCTGCCGTGGGACGCGGATTTGTCTGATTGTTGTGCCTTGGCGGCTGGCCGAAAATATACAGCGTGCCGGTTAAATGCAAGATTATACTCAAAAGTTGCAGCCTGTCAAGATCGTGAGCTGCTTAAAATAAATTTTTCGAACTTTACCGAAGAAATCCAAAGCCAGTTCTGTGCGGTAGTCAGGATAAGTCCAATCAAGGCTTTCCAGCCTTCCGGCCCGCACGAGCAGGGTCACCTCGGCGAACACCCTCCGCCCGATGGCGATGCGGTGCGAGTAGTTCTTGGTCGAGGCCAGCACGAGTTTGGCATCCGACCAGTAGCCCGGGTCCACGTTCACCCGCCGTCCTCCGCCGGGGCGGGAGCCGCGTAGACGCTCACAGGCCGCGGTCCGGCGCTTGAGCGGGGCCAGGAATTCCGGAAGACTTAGGCGGCTGAAACTCACAAATCTCTTGACAAGAGGCCCGCCCATCTCCCGGCGGTAGTAGTCCGAAAAATCGAAAAGATAATCCGGGCTGCTCAGGTCCACCGGGCCGAGTTCCTGGGTCAGGTTTGCCACCGCCGCGTCCAGCAGCTCCGGCTCGGCGGACATGACCGCGGCCACGGGTTTGACCAGCCTGGGGATGCGAATCTTTCTGCCGGCCATCTCGACGCTTCCCGGCGGGGGGCCGCCCGGTAGAGATTGCACCGGACGGCCGTTTCAGTCAAAGAGACCTTTTCAGTCGATCTGGCGACGGATGAAAGTCGGTATCTCCAGTTCCTCGTAAGTCAGCGGGTTCGGCTTGCCGGGCGCGGTCGGGATCGGCTTCGACGCCTGGGGCTTGTCGCCGCGCAGCATGGAGCTGCTGCGCCCCGAGACCACGAACGAGCCCGAGCCCGACAGGTCATCGCCGATGGCGCGGTCGATGGCGCGCTCGATCTCGATCACGTTGTTCAGGGGCTTTTCCGCCACCATGCGCTCGGGGACGGCCTGCTCCTCCTCGCGGCCGAAGCCGGTGGCGATCACGGTCACGCGCACCTGGCCGTTCATCGACTCGTCGATCATCGCGCCGAAAATGATGTTGGCATCCTCGCCCGCGGCCTCGTATATCACGTTGTTGGCGTCGTTCACCTCGTGCAGGGTCAGGTCGCTGCCGCCGGTGATGTTGACCAGCACGCCGCGCGCACCCTTGATGTGCACGTCCTCCAGCAGCGGCGAGCTGATCGCCTCCTGGGCCGCCTCGGCCGCGCGGTACTCGCCGCTGGCGAAACCGGTGCCCATCAGGGCGTCGCCCATGCCCGACATGATCGTCTTCACGTCCGCGAAGTCCAGGTTCACCAGGGCCGGGGTGGTGATCAGCTCGCTGATTCCCTGGCAGGCGTAGAGCAGGATGTTGTCGGCGATCTTCAGGGCTTCCTCGAAGGTGGTGTTCTTGCCCACCAGGCCCAGAAGGCGCTGGTTGGGCACGATGATGATCGTGTCGACGTGCTTGCGCAGCTCGGCGATGCCCAGCTCGGCCTGCTTGATACGTTTGCGGCCCTCGAAAATGAAGGGCTTGGTCACGACTCCGATGGTCAGCGCGCCCAGCTCACGGGCGATCTCGGATACCACCGGGGCCGCCCCAGTGCCGGTGCCGCCGCCCATTCCGGCGGTGATGAACACCATGTCCGAGCCCTCCAGCATGCTGGCCAGCTCATCACGGTCCTCCTCCATGGCCGCCTTGCCCACCTCGGGGCGAGCGCCCGCGCCCAGGCCCTTGGTGAGCTGCTTGCCGATCTGCACCTTGTAGGGGGCGCGGCTGATCGAGAGGGCCTGGACATCGGTATTGGCCGCGACGAAGTCGACGCCTTTCATTTGCGAGTCGATCATGTGATTGATCGCGTTTCCGCCGGCGCCGCCCACTCCCACCACCGCTATCCGGGCCATCTGGTCCGCAAGATCGGTCAGTTCAAATTTCATTTTTCCTCTCCCCCCGCTACGCTGCGGGTTGCCGGTTTATGGGTCTCAGATTCGACACCTGTTGTATATTCTTTTTACCAGAGGTCGTTGAGCCAGTTTTTCATGCGGTCGACGACCTTGTTGAAAACGTTGCTCTCATCGCCCTGGAAGCGTCCCTCGCCCGGCTGCTGCTGCGCGCCAAAAAGCACCAGCCCCACGCCGGTAGCGAACTTGGGATCGTCGATCATGTTGGTCAGGCCGGTCACACCTCCGGGCTTGCCCACACGCACCGGCAGCTTGGTCACGTCCTCGCACAGCTCCACGATGCCCTTGAGCCCGCTGGTCCCTCCGGTGAGCACGATCCCCGCGGCCAGGAGGTCGTTGTACTCCTCGATCTCGCGGAACGCCAGACCCAGGATTTCCTCCATGCGCGGCTGGATGATCGAGGCCAGCAACTGGCGCGACACCTGGCGCTCACTCTGAGTCGAGGCGCTGGGCACTGAGATCATCTCATCCGCGTTGACCATCGAGGCCACCGCACAGCCGAATTTCTCTTTCAGCTCGCGGGCCTTGTGCGCCGGAGTGCGCAGGCCGATGGCGATATCGTTGGTCAGGTTGTCGCCGGCCAGGCCCAGCACGCTGGTGTGGCGGATGCTGCCGCGCGAGAACAGGGCGATGTCGCTGGTGCCTCCGCCGATGTCGATCAGGGCCACACCCAGGTCTTTCTCGTCCTCGGTGAGCACGGCGTAGCTGGAGGCCAGCGGTTCGAGCACCAGGTCGTAGACCTCGAACCCGGCGCGGTGGATGCTTTTTACAATATTCTGCGCGCTGGTGACCGCGCCGGTGACTATGTGCACCTCCACCTCGAGGCGCACGCCGCTCATGCCGACCGGGTCGCGGATGCCGCGCTGGTCATCGACTATGAACTCCTGGGGGATGACGTGGATCACCTCGCGCTCAATCGGGATGTGCGCGGCCTGGGCCGCCTCGACCACCCGGCGCACGTCCTCCTGGGTGATGTCGGTGTGCTCGCGCGAGACCGCGATTATACCCTTGGAGTTGATCGAGCGGATGTGGTCGCCGGCGATCCCGGCGTAGACCCCGCGCACCTCGACCCCGGCCATCAGCTCGGCCTCCTCGATGGCCTTGGTGATCGACTGCACGGTTTTCTCGATGTTGACCACCACGCCGCGCCGCAGGCCCTCGCTGCGCGAGGTGCCCACGCCGACCAGCTTGAGCGCCCCCTCCTCGGTCGGCTCGGCGATCATGGCGCAGATCTTGGTGGTGCCTATATCCAGCCCCACGATTATGTTGTCTTTGGCCATCAGTCCTCCCGGACGGCCGGCGTGATGTTGCGGCTTTTATCCCCCGCGCGGGCGGCCGGCCGTTAACTCGACGCGAAGGTCCAACCTTTGACTGTATTTTTTCCGTTATCGGCGGATCAGATGCCTTTGGTGTCCTTGACTATTATCTGGCCGTCGAAGCTCAGGTCCACCTCGCGCGGACCGGCCTCGCCGCCCTCGGCCAGACGGGCCATCATCCACTTGAGGTAGCGCACCGTCTCGGGACGGACCCATTTGCCGATCACCACCTGCACGCCATCGTTCAGGGTCACCAGGGTGATCTTGCCCTCGGAGTTCACCGTGAACTCGCTGATAAGCGGCAGCATCTCGGGCGCGGCGCGACGGAAAGCCAGGGAGGTCTCCAGCAGCATCCGCCCGTCCTTGTCCAGGCGGTGGCGGCTGTCGCCGGGCTCCAGGTTCTCGAAAGCGGCCTTCCGCGGGGTGAGAAGCGGCAGCTTGGCGCAGGCCGCGGGGTCGTTGAGCGGCAGGACATAGCCCTCGTTGTCCACGGGCAGAAGCTCGCCGCAGTTGAGCATGGCCACCGGCTCACGCTCGGTCACCACCACCTTGACCCGGTCCGGGAAACGCCGGTGCAGGCTGACATCCTTGATCAGGGGGTGACGGCGCAGGACCGCCTCTGCCCCGGTGAACCCGCCCAGCATGCTGCGTCCCAGAAGGGCCTCGCGGCTCAGGGCCAGCAGTTCGCCGGCCGGTATCCGTCGGGTGGGCTCCACGCTCACCTCGCGCACCGAGAAATAGTGCGACAGGTCACAGCGCTCGGCCCCGTAGCAGGAAAGCCCGGTCAGAGCGAGCAACAGAAGCAGTTTGAGTCCCCTGGCGCCGCGTCTCCGTCCTGATGCGCTCCGGCGACGGTTCCGGACCGATCTTCTCCCGACTGTCATCGCACCCCTCGCAGCATTGAATGTTTAGTGTCCCAGAATCAATTCTTTACGATGGAGACCGCATAAGGGGTGAGGTCTCCCAGTTCTTCCGCTGTGAATCCCAGCAGGCGGACCTCCGGCTCCAGGGTGATCCCGGACTGACTGCGCACGGTGTCGCGCACCAGCTTGATCAGGGCCAGGATGTCCAGAGCGGCGGCGCCGCGGTCGTTCTCGATGAAATTGGCGTGCTTGGGGCTGACCCGCGCTCCGCCGATCTGAGTCCCCTTGAGCCCGGCCGCGTCGATCAGCTTCGCGGCGATCATCCCCTCCGGGTTCTTGAACGTGGAGCCGAAAGTACGGCTGTTCCACGGGTGTTTCTGTTTTCTCTGGCTCGACAGCTCTGTCGCCCGTATGGCTTGGGAGGCCGGGTCGCCGCCGGGGCCGCGCCGGAAATCGAGCCGCGTGATCACGCCGGCCTCCGGGGCCAGGCTGCGGCGGTAGCCGCGGCTTAGCGCGGCGGCCGGGTATTTTTTCAGCTCGCCCCGGCCGTTCATCAGGTAGAGGCTTTCCACCAGGTCGCCCAGCTCTTTCACATGCGTGCCGGCGTTCATCGCGGCCGCGCCGCCCACCGAGCCGGGCACTCCGCTCAGTTCCTCGAACCCGGGGAACCCGCCCTGCACGGCCAGACGGACCAGACGCGCCAGCGGCGCCGCGGCCCCGCAGACCAGGCGCTCACCGCTCAGGGCCAGCCTCCGGAAACCGCCGCCCAGGCGGACTATCACCCCGGGGAAATCCCGGTCGCTCACCAGAAGGTTCGAGCCTCCGCCCAGGATGAACCAGGGGGCGGCCCCCAGGGCGAGCAGAAGGTTGCGCAGGGCGGACAGGCTTTCCACCTGGGCGAACCAGCGCGCCGCGCCCCCAGCGCCGATAGTGGTCAGGCGTTTCAGGGGATAGCCCTCGCGCAGGGAGAGGCCCTTGACCCCGGTCAGACCGGCCAGGCTTATGTCCCGGCTTTCGCTCAAGCCTTGCTCTCTCCCAGGAGGGTCAGCACCTGCTCGCCCACCTTGTAGATATCGCCCGCGCCCAGGGTCACGATCATATCTCCTGGCTGGGAAAGCCGCACCACGGCCTCGGCCAGGGCCTCGCGCTCCGGCGCGTACAGCACCTGCCTGTGCCCGTAGTTGCGGGCCGCCTCGGCCACGCTCTCGGCGCTCACTCCGGGGATGGGTTTCTCCCGCGCCCCGTAGATCGCAGTGACTACCAGAATGTCCGAATGCATGAACGAGCGGCCGAACTCCTCGACCTGGTCGCGGGTGCGGCTGTACAGGTGCGGCTGGAACACAGCCACGATCCGGCGGTTCCAGGCCTTTTTCAGCCCCTCCAGGGTGGCCCGCACCTCGGTGGGGTGATGGGCATAGTCATCCACCACCATCCGGCCGGCGGCCTCGCCTTTCACCTCGGAGCGGCGGTGCACGCCGCTGAAAGCGGCCAACCCCTCCGACATCCTGCCGAAATCGAGGCCCAGTTCCAGGCCCACGCCCAGGGCGGCCAGGGCGTTCTTCACGTTGTGCTCGCCCGGCACCTGGAGGTGCAGCTCGCCCAGCTCTGCGCCGTGGCTGTAGACCCGGCAGTGGGTGCCGCCCTCCTGGTGCACGATGTCGCGGTGCTGGAGGTCGGCCTGGGCCGAGCCGCCGTAGGTGACCAGGCGGCGCTCCAGGCGCGGGATGATCGATACGGCCAGCGGGTCATCCAGGCAGGTGACCAGCGCGCCGTAGAACGGGACCTTGTTGGCGAACTCCACGAAAGCGTCCTTCAGCTCGTCCAGACTGTTGTAGCAGTCCATATGCTCGCGGTCGATATTGGTGATTATGGCCACCGAGGGGGTGAGGCGCAGGAAGCTGCGGTCGAACTCATCCGCCTCGGCCACCAGTATGTCTCCCGCACCGCTGCGGGCGTTGCGGCCCAGCGAGCGCAGGCGCCCGCCCACGATCACCGTGGGGTCGAGGCCGGCATGCTCCAGCATCTGGCCGATCATCGAGGTGGTGGTGGTCTTGCCGTGGGTGCCGGCCACCGCGATGCCGTATTTCATGCGCATCAGCTCGGCCAGCATCTCGGCCCGGCGGATCACCGGGATATGCCGCTCGCGGGCGGCGACCTGCTCCACATTGTCGCGGTCCACGGCCGAGGAGATGACCACTACATCGGCCCCCTCCACCTGCTCGGCGCGGTGGCCGATCCAGACCCTCGCCCCGAGCTGGATCAGGCGGTCGGTGGTGGCGCTGCGGGCCATGTCGCTGCCCGAGACCGTGAACCCGGCCTCCAGCAGTATCTCGGCGATGCCGCACATGCCTGTGCCGCCGATACCCACCATGTGAATGTTTTTCACCCGCCTGAACATGTCGAGCTGGGTCATGCCGGTTCTCCCTCGGTGCTGCGGCTGATGTTGTTCAGTATCCCGATGGCCCAGAAGCTGGTGAAAAGGCTCGTGCCGCCGAAACTCAGGAACGGCAGGGTCAGACCGGTGGTCGGGGCCAGGCCGGTGGCCACGGCCAGGTTTATCAGGGCCGAAAACAGGAGCGACAGGGTCAGCCCGCCGGCCAGCAGGAACCCATAGAGGTCGGGCGCGCCCCGGGCGATCCGTATGCCCACGAAAGCCAGCCAGCAGAACGCCGCGATCACCAGCGCGCCTCCCACGAACCCCAGTTCCTCGCCGATGATAGAAAAGATGAAATCCGTGTGCGCGGCGGGCAGGAAGAAATATTTCTGCCGGCTCTGGCCCAGGCCCACTCCGGCCAGCCCGCCCGAGCCCAGGGCCAGCTTGCTCTGGTAGGCCTGGTAGCCGCCGCCGCTCTTGTCGTCCTCGCCCATGATGAAGCTGCTGATACGCTCGCTGCGGTAGCCCACTTTCATGACGAACTTGTAGGTGACGAACGGGGTCAGGCAGACCCCGAGCAGCAGGAGGTGGGTCAGGCGTATGCCGCCGACATAGCCCAGGATGATCGACAGGCTGAACACCACCAGGGCCATGCTCAGGTCCGGCTGCTTGACTATGAGCAGGCAGAAAAAGCCCACTATCAGAAGATAGGGGACAAACCCGCCCGAGAACCGTCCGATCCGGTTGTTGCGGGCCACAAGGAACCCGGCCGCCCAGCAGATCAGGAAGAATTTCACCAGCTCCGAGGGCTGGAAAGTCAGCGAGCCCAGATGGACCCAGCGCCGCGCCCCGCCGATGATCGGGGCGATCGAGTAGGTGCCCGGGATCAGGCAGATCAGCATCAGGAAAAGCGACACCAGCAGGGCCACCAGGCTGATCCGGCGCATCAGGTGATAGTCCAGGCGCGAGGCGACCAGCATGATCACCAGGCCGACCAGTGTGCGCAGGGCCTGTTTCTGGAAATAGGCGTAGCTGGAAAGGTGCTCGGCCTGGGCGCTGATACTGGTGGCGCTCAGGACCATGACCATTCCGGTCAGGGCCAGCATGATGGAGATGACCACGGCCTGTCCGCCGAGACGGCGGCTGTCGGTCGGTTCGCCCTTACGAAGCATCCGCCACGATCCTCCTGATTGCCTCGCGGAAACGGTCGCCACGCTGCTCGAAATCGGTGAACATGTCGAAACTGGCGCAGCCCGGCGACAGCATCACCGTGTCCCCGGGGCCGGAGAAAGTCCAGGCCGCCTTGACCGCGGCCTCCAGGCTGTCGGCCCGCGAGACCGGCGCCAGGCCGCCCAGGTCCTGGTGGATCAGGTCGGCGGCCTCGCCGATCAGGATCAGGCGCTTGACCTTGGCGCGCACCTCGGCGGCCAGAGACTTGTATGGCGCGCCCTTGTGGCGGCCGCCCATTATGAGGATGACCGAGCCGGCGTAGCTTTCCAGGGCCCGCTGGACCGAATCCACCGTGGTGGCCTTGGAATCGTTGACCCAGGTGACGCCCTCGGACTTGACCACTATTTCCAGACGGTGAGGCAGGCCGACGAAAGAGGGCACGCCCTTGCGGATACTGGCCGGGTCCAGGCCCAGGGCGGTCACCGTGGCCGCGGCGGCCAGCAGGTTTTCCTGGTTGTGGCGGCCCGGCAGCGGGAATTTGTTCAGCGAGATCACCTCCACCGCCCGATGGTCCCGTCCCCGCACGAAAAGGCTGCCCTCGAAGCTGAACGCCAGGCTTCCCACGCGCTCCTTGAACCCGAACCAGGCCGGCTGCATCCCGCCCACCAGCGAGGCCCACTCCGCGGTCTCCGGCTGGTCGGCGTTGAAAATCGCCGTGTCGCCCGGGCCCATGATGTCGAACAGGCGCAGCTTGGCCGAATAGTAGTCGCGCACCTCGGCGTAGCGGTCGAGGTGGTCCGGGGAAAGGTTGAGCAACGCACCCACCCGCGGGCGGAACGTGCGGATGGTGTGGAGCTGGTAGCTGCTGATCTCGGCCACGATCACTTTCTCGTCTTTCAGCTCGCTGATCGCGCGGCAGAAAGCGTAGCCGATATTGCCGGCCACCTTGCAGTGCACTCCGGCGGTGTTCAGCAGGTGCCCGACCAGGGCCGTGGTGGTGCTCTTGCCGTTGGTGCCGGTCACCGCGGCCACGGGCAGGGGGCAGAACCAGTAGCCGATTTCCACCTCGCCGAACAGCGGGATGCCGTAGAGGATGGGCTCGGTAAGCAGGCCCTTGGTCTCGTCGATCCCGGGGCTGACCACGATGAATTTCGAGGCGGCCAGACGTTTGAGGTCGTGACGGCCCAGTTCGACCTCCACGCCCAGGCCGGACAGGGCGGCGCACTCGGTTTCGAGCTTCGGGGTGCGGGCGCTGTCGGACAGGTAGACCTCGTAGCCCTTTTCGGCCAGCAGGCGGGCGGCGGCCTGTCCACTGCGGGCGGCCCCCAGCACCGATACGCTCGCCGGAGGTGGAATCAAGGGTTCGTGCTCGTTGGGTTCGGGCAGCTTCCAGTTGTTCATACGAACTCCTGTTCTATGGCGCGGAGCACCGTTTCCAGACGCATTCCCCGGCTGGCTTTGAGCAGGACCAGATCCCCAGGCCGGAGAAATTCCCTGAGCGCCGTCCAGGCGGTGTCGCTGTCGGTTGCGGCCAGGACCCGGTCACGCTGTCCGCCGGCCTGAATAAAAGATTCTTTCATTTCTTGCGCGTACTTCCCGACGAAAAGGGCCAGGTCCAGCTCCCGTGCGGCTGCATCCCTCGCCACGCGCGCGTGCAGGTCGCCCGAGAGGTGGCCCAGCTCCAGCATTTCGCCCAGCACGGCCAGACGGCGGCCGGTGTGCTCGATCTGCTCCAGGGTGTTCAGGGCCTCGGTCACGCTGGAGGGATTGGCGTTGTAGCAGTCGTTGAGCACCTTGAGCGCGCCGACATGGAGCATCTGCATGCGCATGCCCAGGGCCTCGGCGGCCTCCAGGCCCGCGCGAATCCCCTCGTAGTCCATCCCGAAAGCCTTGCCCACCGCGGCGGCGGCCAGGGCGTTGAGCACATTGTGGCGGCCGGGGATTCCCAGCCTGACCCGGCAGGCCCCGTCCAGGCTGAAACCCGCCCGGGCCTGATCATCCAGCGAGATTTCGGTGGCGCGCGTTTCGGCGGCCTCGCCCAGCCCGAACCCCAGGGCGTCCGGGAAACGCTGCGGCACGGCCCCGGCCAGGCGCGGGTCATCGCTGTTGTAGAGGCGCCAGCCGGCCGGGACGGTCTGCTCGAACAGCTCCAGCTTGGCATCCCGCACGCCCTCGACACTGCCGAAGCCCTCCAGGTGCGCCGGGGCGATATTGGTCACCACCGCGGCATCCGGAGCGGCCAGGCCGGCCAGATGGCGAATCTCGCCCGGGTGGTTCGCTCCCATCTCGGCCACCAGGACCTGGGTCTCGGGCTCCAGGCTCAGGAGCGTGAGCGGCACCCCGATATGGTTGTTCAGGTTGCCCGGCGTGGCCTGGGTGCGGAAAGCGCGCCCCAGGACCGCGGCGATCATCTGCTTGGTCGTGCTCTTGCCGTTGGAGCCGGTCACGCCGACGACGCGGCAGCCGCTCATCCGGCGGCGGTGCCAGGCGGCCAGACGCTGAAGGGCCTCCAGGCTGTCCTTGACCCGGAAACACTGGAGACCGTCGGGAAGCTCCTCCGCTCCCGGCCCGACAATCGCCCCGGCTGCTCCGGCCGCGGCCGCCGCGGCCACGAACCGGTTGCCGTCGAAACGCTCTCCGGCCAGGGCCACGAACAGTGTGCCGCTGCAATCGGCGCGGCTGTCGGTGGCCACCCGCGCGTACCCGCGCTGTCCCTCCGGTCCGCAAAGGACCGCCCAGGGGAGGGCTGAGCGTATGTCAGCGGTCGTCAGGAGCATCGTCACCTACCAGTGGAGGACCCGGCTGTCGTTGAGCAGCACATCCCCGTTGTCGTTGAACGCCAGTATCTTGAGCGCGGTGTAGTTTTCCAGGCTGTCCTTGAGCGGCACCAGGGCGTCAATTTGCTTGAAGCGTCGGATCGAATAGCTGTCGCCCAGGCTGTAGACCACCGGGCGGGAGCGCTCCAGGTTCAGCTCGGGGAACGTGCCGTACATGTCGACATCCCCGCTCTTGTGCTGGGCGATTACCATCAGGTAGCCGTTGAGGGGCCGCTCGTCCGGCGTGGTGTTGGTCAGCCGGAACCCCAGGGACAGGCTGTGGGTGTCCTGCGAGCGGACTTGCACGTCCTCCACCTTGAGCTGGTTCGAGCTGACCACGCTACTCAGCTCGGTGGTGTCCTGCTTGCCGTCCACCAGAAGGATCAGACCCTTGCGGGAGTCGAGTTCGCTTTTCAGGCTCTCGAGCTGGTTTTCTTTTTGCTTGAGGTCGATCTTCAGGCTGTGGAACTCGCTGCTGAGCGAGGAGTACTCGCGACGGATGTCCCGGAAGCGGAACAGGGAGTAGCCGGCGCTGGAGAAAATGGTCAGCAGAAGGACGAAAAAGAGCGCCAGCTCACGCAGCGAAAACTCCATGGTCATGGGTTCGCGTGTTTCCGGGACCAGCACGATGGTGATGGAGTCTCTTCTCACCGGACCTCCCCGTAGGATTGTTTCCGGGCCGGGGTTTCGGCCCTGGCCTGCTCGGTCTCGCCAGTGCGCGAGACTGAATTGTTTCGGATGTCGACCGGCACTCCGGTCAGGGTGACCACCTCACCGGGGCGCAGGCTGGCGCCGGGCGGAGGGTTCTGCCCGAGCACGCGCACCGCGCCGGTCACGTTGACTTTAAGGCCCAGTTGTTCCAGGCGCGCCGCGGCCAGACGGATTGTCATTTCGCGTACATCCGGCGCCACCAGGGTTCCCTGGCCCACACCGAGGCTGTCGGCAACCGGCTTCCGCGACCGGGCGGGTGAGGCGGCCGGCTCGTGGAGCGCGGCGAGCTGGGAGGCCGGCGCTGCTGCTGCTGCGGCCACCTGCATCTCGGCGCTGGGCAGGCCCAGTTTCACCCGGTCGAGCACGGTCGAGCGCGACAGCAGGGTCTTGCGGATCGACTCGCCGAACACCGGCGCGGCGCAGGAGCCGCCCCAGCGGTGCTGGTAGTCGGGGTCATTTATCATTATATACATGGCTATCTGCGCGTCATCCGCCGGGAAATAGCCGCCAAACGAGCTGATGTACCCGGCCCCGTTGTACCCACCGCCGGGATGGGCTTTCATGCTGGTGCCGGTCTTGCCCGCCACCTTGAACCCAGGGACCTGGGCCGCGATTCCGGTGCCGGAATCGACCACCGAGACCATGGCCCGGCGCATCTGCAGCACCGCCTGCTCATCCAGGGCGCGGCGCACCATGCGCGGGGTGAAAGCCGAAACGCGGCGGCCGGAGTCATCCACCACCTCGCTGACCAGGGCCGGCTCGTACAGGATGCCGCCGTTGGCCAGGGCGCCATAGGCCATCGCCATCTGCAGCGGCGTGACCATCAGATTGTAGCCGATCGCCAGGCTTGTCTTGGTGGTCTTGTCCCATTTGGCGGGTTCGGGAAGGATACCCTTGTCCTCGCCGCCGAAACACTGGCCGGTGTACTGGCCGAAACCCAGGGCGCGCAGGGTGCGGTAGAGCTCGGCATCCGGGATGCGCTGGATCAGCTTGCCCATGCCGACGTTGCTCGAATGGGTTATCACCTGCAGGAAATTCAAGTCGCCGAACCGGTGGGTATCCCGCATCGTGCGGCGGGCGCTGATCACCCAGGCCCCATTCTCGCAGAACACGTGGTCGCTCAGCTTCACGTGGCCGCCGGCCAGAAGGGCGCAGCCGGTGAGTGTCTTCATCGTGGAGCCTGGCTCGAACGGCGAATTGGCCGCGATGTTCTTGAAGCCGTCGCGGGCGAAAGAGCTTTCGTCGTTCAGGTCCAGCGGGGGATAGTTGGCCAGGGCCAGGATTTCGCCGGTGGCGGGCCGCACCGCGATCGCGCAGCCGTTACGCGCCCCGCTTTCGGTGATCGTGCGGGTCAGCTCGGCCTCGACGATCTCCTGGAACTCGGCGTCCAGGGTCAGGCGCAGGTGGTCGCCGTTCTGCTGGCGCACCACCGGGTAGTCCAGCAGATTGTAGGGGCGGCCGCGGGCGTCGCGCTGCACCACCAGCCAGCCCGGCGTGCCGCGCATCAGCTTGTCGTACTGGAACTCCAGCCCGGTCAGGCCCTCCTCGTCGATCCCCACGTAGCCGATCAGTTGGGCGGCCAGGGTGTGGTGCGGATAGTAGCGCTTGGAGGAGGGGATGAAGCCGATCCCCGGCAGGTTCAGACTGCGCAGGTGCTCGACCTCCAGGGGATTGACTTTCTGCTGGATCATCACGAACGGGCGGTCGTTGGAGATGCGGCCCAGGATGCTGCGGCTCTCCAGACCGAGCTGCTCGGCCAGGGCGGAGGCGGTGGCGCGCTTGTCCTCGATCTGCTCGGGGACGGCGTAGATGTTCAGGCCCTCGGCCGAGACAGCGAGCGGCTCGCCGTTGCGGTCGAAGATGTGGCCGCGACGGGCCGGCAGCACTATCTTCTGCTTGTGCTGGCGCTCGGCCTCGGCCAGGTAGCGCTCATGACTGAGCACCTGGATGCGGAACAGGTTGACTGTCACCACAGCGGCGCCGAGAAAGGCGACCGCCAGGGCCAGCCGTATGCGCTTGTCTGCCTGGGAGGGGACCAAATCACATACCTCTGAAAACAGTTATTGCCGGGCCATATCCTTGGCGCCGGTTCCTGCTGCGGTGCTTTCCAGCCTGACCCAGCGCACCTGGCCGGGTTCGGGAAAATCCAGCCCGAGCCGTTCCCTGGCGAAAGCGATTATCCTCTCCCTGGACAGATATTCCTGCTTGCGGCTGATATAGATCGACTGCTCGGTGATCAGGCGCTTGTGCTCGGACTTGAGGTTCTGCACCTCGATCAGCAGTTGCTGCCCCACGGTCCGCTTGCCGACCAGGACACACGAGGCGAGAAACAGCAGGAAAAACGCGACCAGGGCTCCGGAAAAAGCCGTGCGGCGCTGAATGCGCCGGTTGACCACCTGGTTCCGTCTGTAGGCGCCGGCATACGGGTTCATCGCGGGCCCTTCCGTTCAGGCGGCCAGACGTTCGGCGGCGCGAAGGCGGGCCGAGCGGCTGCGTGGGTTGGCCTCCAGCTCGTCCGCGGCAGGGCCGACCGGATGGGCGGTCAGCACCCGCGCCCGGCTCTTGCGCCCGCAGGCGCAGACCGGAAGGCCAGGCGGACAGACACACGGGTTTTCCAGGCCGCGGAAAAAGTGCTTGACCAGGCGGTCCTCCAGGCTGTGATAGGCGATCACCGCCAGGCGGCCACGTTCGGCCAGGGTCTCGAACAGGGCCGGCAGGCCGCGTTCTAAGGCCCCCAGCTCGTCGTTCACCGCGATCCGGAGGGCCTGGAACACCTGGACCACGCTCTTGCGCTCCTGGAGCACCGGGACGGCGCGGCGGACCGTGTCCGCCAGCATCGCGGTGCTGTCAATGTATCTGTCGGCGCGGGCGCGGACTACGGCCCGGGCGATGTTGCGATGGAAACGGGTCTCGCCGTAGCGGGCGAAAAGGCGGTCCAGCTCAGCCTCGTCGGCGGAGTTGACCAGGGCGGCGGCGGACTCGCCCCGGCCGGACATGCGCATGTCCAGGGGGCCGTCCTTGTCGCAGGAGAAGCCGCGCCCGGCCTCGTCCAACTGATGCGAACTCACGCCCAGGTCCAGCAGGATGCCGTCGAACCGCAGGCCCGGGAACGCCGCGGGGGCCTGCTCGAAATTGGCGCAGGCCAGGCTCAGGCGGCCGGCGAAAGCGGCCAGGCGTGCGCGCACCGCCTCCACGGCCTCGGGGTCGCGGTCCAGGGCGCAGACACGACCCTCCGGGGCGCTGGCCTCGAGCAGGGCCCGGCTGTGGCCGCCGCCGCCCGCGGTGCAGTCCAGGTAAAGGCCTGCGCTGCGCGGGGCGAGCAGCTCCAGGACCTCGGCGACGAGGACGGGGTTGTGGTATGGGGAGCGATAATCCATTTCCGCCAGAATCCGGTTCGGCCCCGGCCGCCGGTGAGCGGCCCGTGCCTGGAAAGGTTCTTGCCGACTGCAAAAGCCGAACTGCCGCCGCGTTCAGTCGAATATCTCGGCGATATCCTCGAAAGTGAGCGACTGCTCCTTCTCGAAGCGGCTGGTGTACTCCTCCTGCCGGGCCGGGTCCCAGAGTTCCACCCGGTCGTTGGCCCCCTGGAACACGACCTCTTTCTTCAGGCCGGCCAGGTCGAGCAGCTCCCGGCTGATCAGGATCCGGTTCTGCGTGTCGAGCTGGACATCCGTTGCGAACTTGGTCCACTCGCGCATGAAGAACCGGACATTTTTCTTGTTGCCGGGAAGGTTCTGGATCTTTTCGAGGGTCTGCTCGTACTGCTCGGGAGTGTAGAGATAAAGGCAGCCGTCCAGGCCGCGGTTAAGGACATAGTAGTCCGTGTCCTTCTGGCGGAACCGCGCGGGCAGTGAGACTCTGCCTTTCGCGTCAAGGGAGTTGATTGACCGTCCCCAGTGTCTCATGCCGCCTCGCCCGGGATTGACTGCGGTGGTGCAGAACGTCTTTGGGATATGCTGCCACTTTTTGACACAATTTGACACCCGAATTCAATATAAAGGCCTCAGAAAGCTTGTCAAGATAAAAGAAGGGGTATTTAACACTTTTTTTTAAAGAATTTTTCTACGCCTTGGGAAAAGAACGCTTTAGCGGGTCGGCTTAATGTGACGGATCAGGTTGTGGCGGCCTGGAAAACGTGAAAAAAGGGTGGGTCTGGGGCAGGGAAATGGGCTACTATCCAATCGGATAGCAAAATGATGTAAATGAAATAAAACAAGTATGATACAGATCGAGATGCAGGTGGGGAGCGGTGTCAGCTCATTATGATCGGGTCATCCGGCGCGCTGCCGGCTGGAGGCAGGGGGCGGAGCAGGCCGCGCAGGCGGCAGAAAAGGCGGCGCTCGAAATCGGCTGAGGCGTGGATGCCTTGCATTTCACGCTGGTCCCAGAGGACAAGCAGGCGGTTCACCTCGCACAATTCGTCAAGTTGCTTTCTCCAACTTTCGTTTTCCAGGAGTGTCGCTCTAAGTCCGGCCGATTCCTCCTCCGGCAGCTCACCGTCGAGGTAGGCGCTCAAGCGCTCGGAGTTATCGGCCGGTCTGTTCATTCTCGGAGCACCGATTTCAGATGAGTGGAAAGACGCTCTTTGAGCTGGTTTCGCGCCCGGTGGATCCAGATCTTGACCTCGTTGAGCGAGGCACCCATGATCTCGGCTATTTCCTTGTAGCTGTAGCCGTGGAACTGTCGCAGGATCAGCACAGTGCGATAGCGCGGGGAGAGGCCGCCGAGCTGCTGGCGGATTTTCTGCCCCAGTTCCTTGCTGTAATACTCCTGCTCCGGGTCCGGGCTGCTCTCGTCGCTCAGCAGGTCGTGCCTGCTCATCCGGTCCATGCCGCCCTCGGGCATGGCGTCTATCTCGACCGTGGTATAGGCCTTGCGCTTGCGGAACTCGTCCAGGCACAGGTTCATCAGGATTTTAGACAGCAGGGTGATGAACTTGGCCGTGATCTGGTACTTGTGACGGTACTTGTAGAGGCGGATGAACCCCTCCTGCGAGATGTCCTCCGCCAGCTCGTAGTCCCGGACGAACCGGTAACAAAATCGGACCGAGTAGTCCTTGTAACGGCCCAATATCTCGTTGAAAGCCTCTTCCCGGCCCTGCTGGAGCTCCAGCATCAGCTCCTCGTCCGATATTTCCGGGAAAGAACGCTGCGTTGCCATTTCGGCACTCTCTGCACCAGAGTTTTAACGGAAATTATGCGAGTGTGTTACTTGCAAATGCCCTTGTTAATCTGGACATCAAGGTACAGTATAATTGTACTCCGGGCTTTGCCGGTTGTCAAGAAAACCCTTACAAAATAATGTTCAGTAAGCCTCGGAGCTGCCTCAATTCTTGCAATGGAGGCGTACCGGCAGTAGAATAAGGGGGCGCGGCCGGAGTGTGCCGCTACGCCGGGACGAAAATGAAAAGATGTATCTCATTTGGATGATATTACTTGGAGCGAGGGTGAGGGTGTGAGCGGTTGCCGGTTTCACGGAACGCCGCCGTACCGGGCTGTGGCGGTGCACGGTGGGCCGGGGGCGCCGGGTAGCGCTTCAACGCTGGCCGCCGGGCTGGCCCGCTGGCTGGGGACAGTCGAGCCGCTGCAGAGTGCGGTGAGCGTGTGGGGCCAGGTCGAGGAACTGGCCGGCCAGATACGGGAGCACGCAGCCTGGCCTGCGGTGGTGTTCGGCCACTCCTGGGGCGCTTGGCTGGCCTGGCTGCTGGCCTACAGCCGCCCGGAGCTGGTGGAAAAAATTTTTCTGATCGGCTCCGGGGCGTTCGAGGCGCGCTACGCCGAACAGATGACCCGGCGGCGGCTGGCCCGCCTGGAGCAGGTGGAGCGGGAGGAGTATCTCCGGATCGTCAAGACTCTGCCGGAGTCGCGGGGCGAGGCGCATAACGGGCTGCTCGCCCGGCTGGGCGCGCTGGCCGAGCGCGCGGACAACTTTTCGGTGGAGGACTCGCCGGAAAACTCGGACGAGCTGGTCCGGGTGGACAGCGGCCAGTACGCCAGCGTATGGGCCGAGGGGGCGCAGTTGCGGCAGGAGGGTTTCTTTGTGAAAATAGCGCCGGATATCGCCCGGCCGGTCCGGGTGCTTCACGGCGCCTACGACCCGACTCCGCTCGAGGGGGTAATCGGCCCGATCCGCGGGCAGGTCAAGGATTTGCGCTGGTACGAGCTTGACCGTTGCGGCCACGCGCCTTGGAAGGAAACACACGGCCGGGAGCGGTTCTGGCGGATCGTGGCCGCCGAGCTGGGGCTGACGGAGGCCGAAAGCTCGTGATTGCGTAGCGGTAGCCAGTGTGTATTGTTGATCTGAATCAGGAATTACGAACCGGACATGTTAAACTACTTTAAGTCAAGGAGAGCCGGGTGACCAAATCTCTCGATGTTCTGGCCGTGGTGGCCCACCCGGATGACGCCGAGCTGACCTGCGGCGGGACCCTGATCCGCATGGCGGATGCCGGCTACCGGGTGGGAGTGCTCGATCTGACCGGAGGGGAGACCGGGACCCGTGGGGATTCCGCTCTGCGCCGCCGCGAGGCCGAGGCGGCCTCGGAGGTGATGGGGCTGGCGGTGCGGGAGAATCTTGGCCTGCCGGATGCCGCTCTTCAGGATGACCAGGACTCGCGCCTTGTCCTGGCCCGCGCAATCAGACGCCTGGGGCCGCGGGTGCTGATCCTGCCCCACTGGCGCAGCCGTCACCCCGACCACGAGACCGCCGCCAGCCTCGGCCGGGCCGCGGCTTTCCTGGCCGGGCTGAAAAATGTCCCCGGCGAGGGCGAGCCGGTCCGGCCGGAAAAGATCCTCCACCCCTTGAGCTTCATCGAGCACGGCGGCAAGCCGACTTTCGTGGTGGACATCAGCGCCCAGTTCGAGCGCAAGCTCCAGGCTGTGCAATGTTTCGCCAGCCAGTTCGAGGGACGGGTCGAGGCGGGGGAGCTGTTCCCCAACGGCCAGCCGCTGTTCGAGCTTCTGCGGACCCACGCCCTGCACTACGGCTCGCAGATACGCGCGCTCTACGGCGAGCCTTTCCTCACCCGCGAGACTGTGCGGGTGGATGATATTGTTAGCATGGGTGTGAAATCGATCTGAGCTTTATCTGATTGACACGTATCGGCTAATACGTTCAGCCGGCAGATGTAGGGGCGGACCCATGTGTCCGCCCGGTCGCACACATGGGTGCGACCCTACATGAAAAGCACACCGGCGCTTCAAACCATCGGATCGGCGCAAGGGCACGCCGCGCCATGCCCCGCACGGTTCGAGGTTTCTTTGTCAAGAGATATGCTGTCGACACGGCAAGCGCCATAAAGGAGGCGGGAATGATCTGTCATGGCTGCGGGCGGGATGTCCAGGTGGCGGACAAGGTGTTCCGGGGCGATATGTGCCCGGGTTGCGGGCGGCCCCTGCACGCCTGCCTCAACTGCGCGCTGCACGACCGCAACGCGCACAACGAGTGCCGCGAGCCGCAGTCCGAATGGGTCCCCGACCGGGCCAAAGCCAATTTCTGCGACTGGTTCCGCCCGCGCGAGGGCGGCGGCGGCGGTCCGGCCGGACAGGTCGGGCCAAACCCGGGGCAGGCGCGCAAAAAGCTGGATGACCTTTTCCGGAAATAAGCCGCGGTTGTCAGGATTGTAATCGGGGAGGGTAAGCCGGTCAGGCCTGATGGTTGCTGGTCAGCTCCCAGACCCGGCCCTCACTGAATACCTTGAACAGGTCCGGGTCGATCTTGCCCTCACCGACCTCCCAGCTCAGGATGCTGAGGGCTTTCTCAGGCGGCATGGCCGGCTTGTAGGGTCTGTCCGTGGCGGTCAGGGCGTCGTAGATGTCCGAGATGGTCATCATGCGGGTCTGAAAGCAGATACGGTCGGCGCTGATTCCCAGCGGGTAGCCGCTGCCGTCCAGCTTCTCGTGGTGGCCGTGGGCGATCTCGGGGATGTTCTTCAACTCGCTCGTCCAGGGTATCTTGGTCAGGAAATTGAACGAGTGGGTCACGTGCGATTCGATCTCGTGGCGCTCCTCCGGGGTGAGCGAGCCTTTGGGGATCGTGAGCACTCGGTGCTCCTCCGGCACGAGCAACGGCAGCGGCCCCTCGTCCGCGTCCGAGATCACCGTGTGGGCGATCTCCTCCAGCCGGGAGAAATTTTCCTCCACCAGCACAGTTGGCTCGTTGGCTGTGATTATCTGCTGCAGGTACTCGTCCAGCAGGGCGATCCTGGCCGCCAGGGCCGCGTCCACCTCGCCGAAACTGGACAGGAAAGCCTCCCGCCCGGCCTCGAGCAACAGCTCCATCTTGTTGCGGTTGGTTTCCTTGCGGAAAATCTGGCGCGCGATGTCGAAACGCTTCTTGATCAGCTCCAGGTGCTGAGGGTACAGCTTTTTGGCCTTGAGCAGCACGTGCTCGCGCACCCCGACCTTACCGAAATCGTGCAACAGGCTGGCGTAGCGTATTTCCTTGATCTGGTTCTCGCTGAAACGCACCTCGCGCAGCCGCCCGGCGCCGGTGCGGTTGACCAGCTCGGCGATCCCCACGGTCAGGGTGGCCACTCGCTCGCTGTGGCCGCAGGTGGTCGGGTCTCGGGATTCAATCGCCGTGACCGAGGCCTGGACAAAACCCTCGAACAGCTTTTCTATCTCCTGGTACAGACGGTAGTTTTCCAGGGCCACCGCAGCCTGCGAGGCCAGGGCGCCGATCAGGCTGCGCGAGCGCTCGTCGAACGGTATCACCTGCGCCTCGGCCACCTGCGGGCCGGAGAGCAGCAGGTCGATCCTCGGCTTGCGGTTGATCAGCTGGATCACCCCGGTGATTTCGTCTTTCTGGTTGCGCATGGCCACGGCCAGCATGCTCTTGGTACGGTAGTTGTTGCTCTCGTCGAACGAGCGGTTGATCGAGAAATGGTACTGGCGGGGGATATGGTAGCAGTCGTCCAGGATAAGTGACTCACCGGTCAGGGCCACGTAACCGGCGATAGAGTCGGGCCCGATCGGGATCGAGAACTCCTTGAAATCGGTCTTGATCGAGTTGCCCCGCGTGTTGCGGAAACGCAGGACACTCTCGCCGCTGTCGTTGGCGTCGATGATGTAGATGCTCCCGGCGTCGGCCGTGGTCACGTTGCAGGCCTCTTCTAGGATTTTGTCCATCAGGCGGTCGATGTTGCGCTCGCTGGAGAGCGAGATTCCGATCTCGATCAGTTTCTGCAGGTCGCTGTGTCCGCTGTCCAGGGTGCCGCGCAAGAGCTCGATCTCGCGGTTAAGGCTGGCGTTGCGGAACGCCTCGCGCACGGCCACCAGCATCTGGCGCTCGGTGAACCGCTCGTTCAGCAGGGCGCAGACATACTCCGGCATGCTGTCGCCGTAATCTCCGTCATCGATCAGGATCACCGGCCTGCGGTAGTGGCTGGCGGAGATGAAAGCGTTGATCTCGTCTTTCTGGGCGCTCCAGCCGGCCGAGTCGAGGATGAAAATCGCCGGCTCGGGCACGGCCCCACCGGCCTCGGAGTCCAGCAGCCCGCGCAGGAAGAACCCCAGACCCTGCAAGGACTCGCGCATGAACGCCACCCGGCCGCTTTCGGCCAGGAACACTGTCCCTTTGTATTTTTCCACCCTTTTACGCGGGGTCATTCCTGGTGTTAGGGTTCCAGTTTCCAGGGACATCGCTCTTCTCCAAGCCGCTGACAGACCGTCACTCTTGACCTTGCCGGGCGTATATTCTAATTTAAGAAACACTTCTTTGGATTTCAATATGAAGTTTTAATTCAGCCGGATCTGAGAGTCGATGCCCTCCAGAGAACAGCCACTGCCACGGAGGGAGACACCGCCTGACGCCGTGGTCCGTCCGGACAGCCGCCCGGCCTGGGGCCCGCGCGAGGCTGCGCTGAGGCTCCTGTCGCGCCAGAAATGGGATGAGGCCGCGCGGGAGTCCGCCCTGCGGCCCCTGGATGAGCGCGACCGCGCCCTGGCCGCCGGGATAGCGGCCGGAACGCTCCGCATGCGGGGCGCCATCGACTTTTACCTGGGGCATTTTCTGCATCAGGATCTGTCCGTCCTCCCCACCGGCGTCCTGAACCTTCTGCGCACGGCCGTTTTCCAGTTGCGCTGGCTCGACCGGGTCCCGGACTGGGCCGTGGTCAGCGAGTCGGTGGAGCTGGCCAAGCGGATCGAGGGCGGCCGTCACCACAAGCTGGTCAACGCCGTGCTGCGGCGTTTCATCCGCGAGGCGGACAGCGTGCCGCTGCCCAGCCTGGAAAGCGAGCCGGTGCGGGCGCTGTCCGTGCGGCACTCGTTCCCGGAATGGCTGGTCGGACGCTGGCTGGACCGTTACGGCCCGGATGAGACAGTGCGCCTGCTGGAGGCGCTGAACCGTCCCGCGCCCCTGACCCTGCGCGCGCACGCCACTGCGGAGGGCGCCGGGAGACAGTCCGCGCTGGAGGATCTGTTACGCGGCGAGGGAATTCAGTTCAGTCCCGGAGCTTACGCCCCGGAGGCCCTGAGCCTGGAGTCCGGGGCCAACCCGGTCCGGCTGCCAGGCTACGCGGAGGGCCTGTTCTACGTGCAGGATGAGGCCGCCATGCTGGTGAGCCGTCTGGCCGCGCCCGCAGCCGGGGCGACCGTGCTCGACCTCTGCGCAGCACCGGGCGGCAAATCCACGCACCTGGCAGAGCTGGCAGGCCCCGGCGCGACCATAGCCGCGGCCGAGCCAGCCCCGGTGCGCCTGGGTGTGCTGCGGCGGAACATAGAACGTCTGAAAGCCGGAAATGTTTTCGCTGTGGAGGCCGAGGCGCTGCATCCGCCGTTCCGGCCGGCCGATACGGTGCTGTGCGATGTCCCGTGCAGCGGCACCGGGGTGATCCGGCGAAAGCCCGACCTGCGCTGGCGCCTGGCACCGGACGATCTGGTGAGCCTGCCCGCTCTTCAGGGGGCGATCCTGGCCGCGGCCGCCGAGGTCGTGCGTCCGGGCGGCGTGCTGCTCTACGCCACCTGCTCGCTGGAGCCGGAAGAGAACCGGGCTGTGGTGAACGCGTTTCTGCGCGCGCGGGGTGATTTCAGCCTTCAGGATGCGCATGGGTTCCTGCCCGCTGCGGTGGTCTCGGCCGAGGGTTTTCTGGAGACCCGGCCCCAGAGTCACGGGATCGACGGGGTTTTCGGGGCGCGGCTGCTCAGGCAACAATGAGCGGCGGTCTTTATTATTTTTCTCTGGAGTGCTCATCGTGAAAGGCAGATTGCGCTCGTTTCTGGTCTACACCCTGACTGCGGTTTTCTCATTCTTCCTCGGCCTGTTCATACTCGACCAGGTGATCCTGCCCCAGATCACGGGGGGCAAGGAGGAGGTGGAGGTGCCGAAGCTTGAGGGGATGTCCCTGGATGAGGGCCGCTCGCTCTGCCGCGGGCAGGGCCTGGAGCTGATCGTACAGGGCGAGACCTACCACGCCAGCGTGCCGGCCTCGCATATCATGAAACAGGACCCGGAGGCCGGGGCAATGGTCAAGCGGGGCCGGCAGGTGTACGTGCTGTCA
This sequence comes from bacterium, assembly GCA_021372515.1. NCBI lineage: Bacteria > bacterium. Next base: position 14,689 of record JAJFUG010000045.1, on the reverse strand, counting down.
AGCCTGGGACCCGAGACTGTCACCGTGCCGCCGGTGGGCGGCCTGACCCTGCGCCAGGCCCAGATACTTATCGAGCGGGGGATGCTCAAGGTGGCCGCGGTGCACCGCAGGCCCGACTCCCGCGTGGCCCGCGACCGGGTGATCGAGGTCCAGCCGGCCGAGGGCAGTCCGCTGCCCTGGGGCGGAGCGGTTGAGCTCACAGTGAGCGACGGGGTGGAGCAGTTGCGCGTGCCGTCCTTGATCGACAAGCCGCTGCAGGAGGCCGAAAGCACCCTCAACGCGGCCGGGCTGCGCCTGGGACGGGTCTCGTACCAGCAGAACAGTTTCATTCCGGCCGGACGGGTGCTGGATCAGGCCCCGCTGGAGCGGGCGATTGTCAACTCCGGCGCGGCGGTGGACGTGGTGGTCTCGGGCACGGCCCCCTGAGAGCCCGGGGTGGGGACAGTCATTGCAGAGCTGCACGAAAATATTGATTTATAGTGAATTGTAGATTAAATTCTAACTTTTATCAAGACAATCTCTCCGCGCGGCGCGAAAGCGGTTGGATTTCGCGCCGAATGCGGTTTTGTGCGTTTACGGGACTGTGAGATTCCCACGAGGACGCCGGAAAACGGAAAGGGTTCGGATCGATGTTCGAAGAGCTTGGCGAACGGTTGGAAGGGGTAATCCGGCGCCTCGGCGGCCGGGTTGTCCTGAACGAGGAGACGATCCGCGAGAGCCTGGGCGAGATTCGCAAGGTCATGCTGGAGGCGGATGTCAACTACCGCCTGGTCCAGGATTTCCTGAAGCGGGTCGAGCAGAAAGCCCTGGGGCGTGAGGTCATCAAGAGCGTCTCCCCCGGCCAGATGATGGTCAAGATCGTGCACGACGAGCTGGTGGAGATGCTGGGCGGCTCGACCAAGCCCCTTCAGCGCGGCTCGGGCGTGACCACGGTCTACATGCTCTGCGGCCTTCAGGGCTCGGGCAAGACCACCACCGCCGGAAAGCTGGCCCTGCAGCTCAAGGGCCAGGGCCGCCGTCCCATGCTCATCGCCGCCGACATCTACCGTCCCGCCGCGGTGGACCAACTGCGAACCCTCGGCCGCGACATCGATGTCCCGGTGCACGGGGTGGATGACCCGGCCGGCCGCAAGGTGACCTCGATCATCAAGGACGGGCTGGCCGAGGCCTCCAAGCTCAAGGCCGACACAGTGCTGATCGACACCGCCGGTCGGCTGCATATCGACCGCGAGATGATGGACGAGCTGGTCGAGATCAAGAAACACGTGCGGCCGGATGAAATCCTGCTGGTGGTGGACGGCATGACCGGGCAGGACGCGGTCTCGGTGGCCGAGACTTTCAACGGCGACCTGGGCCTGACCGGCCTTATAGTCACCAAGCTGGATGGTGACGCCCGCGGCGGCGCGGCCCTCTCGATCTACGGCGTGACCAAGGTGCCGATCAAGCTGATCGGCGTGGGCGAGAAGATGGACGCCCTGGAGGTGTTCCACCCCGACCGCATGGTCTCGCGCCTGCTGCAGATGGGTGACATAGTCTCCCTGGTCGAGAAGGCCGAGGAGAAGATGGACATGGAGGTCGCCGAGAAGCTGGAGAAGAAAGTCCTCCGGCGCGGCGACATGGACCTGGAGGATTTCCTGGTCACCCTCAAGCAGATGAAGAACATGGGCTCGTTCGAGAGTATCCTCAAGCTGATCCCCGGAGTGAGCAGCAAGATGCTGCGCAACACCGAGGTGGACAACGACCGTTTCCGCCGCATGGAGGGGATAATCAACTCGATGACGCCCCAGGAGCGCCGCGAGCCCGACCTGCTCAACACAAGCCGCAAGCGCCGTGTGGCCGAGGGCAGCGGGGTGACGATCCAGGACGTGAACCAGCTCCTCAAGCAGTTCGACCAGATGCGCAAGATGATGAAGCAGATGGGCCTGTTCTCCCGCGGCCGTGGCGGCGGGATGTCGGGCCGCCGGATTTCCAATCTATTACGCTGAATTCAGACCAAGGCACCTAACATAAACCCTCGGAGGAATATCCATGTCGGTTCGTATCAGGCTGCGCCGGATGGGGAAGAAAAAAAGCCCCTCCTACCGTCTGGCGGTTGTCGATTCCCGCGTCAAGCGGGACGGCAGATTCGTCGAGTTCGTGGGCTACTACAATCCGATGACCCAGCCGCCCAAGGTCAAGCTGGAAGAGGAAAAGATTTTCGGCTGGCTCAAAAACGGCGCCACGCTGTCCGACACCGTGGGCAGTATCCTTCGTGATGCCGGAATCCTGGCGCGCTGGCACGAGATGAAGACCGGGCAGAAGGTCGAAAAAGGCGCCGCTCCTGCGCCCGCCGCGCCCAAGCCCGAAAAGCCCGCTGCCAAGAGCAAGGCCAAGAAGGAAGAAGCCGCCCCGGCTGCGGCCCCGGCTGTAGCCGAGGCTCCCGCGGCTGAGACCCCCGCGGCTGAGGCCCCGGCTCCCGAGGCGCCGGCCGCGCCCCAGGAATAAGAGCGGTTGGACGGTAAACGGGCCATGGACAGTCGTCTCTTCCTGCAGGTCGGACAGATAGTCAAGCCGCACGGCGTGCGCGGTGAGCTGGGCATAATCTGCCTGACCGAGCGCCCCGACCTGCGGTTTGTCCCCGGGGCTGTGCTCCTGGCCGGGCCGCGCGAGAACGCGCTAAAGCCGCTCAGTATCGAGAGCGTGCGCCCCTACCGCCAGGGTTTCCTGGTCTGTTTCGAGGGGGTGACCGACCTCGACCGGGCCGAGGCCATGCGTGGCTGGGGGCTGTTCATCGACTCGACCGAGGCGGCTGAGACCGAGGACGACGCCTGGTACCACCACGAGCTGATCGGGCTGGAGGTGGTGCGGCAGGACGGCAGCCCGGCCGGGCGGGTGGAGAGTGTGATGGAGATGCCCGGCCAGGACCTGCTGGAGATCAAGCGTCCGGATGGGCGCAGTTTCATGGTCCCGATGGTGGCCGAGTTCGTGCTTGCGGTGGACCTGGAGGCAAATCGCCTGACCGTGCGGTTGCCGGAGGGGCTCGAGGAACTCTGAGACAGCCCTGTCCTGGGAGAGAAGGCGTATGCTCCGGATCGACATTGTGACCCTGTTCCCGGATTATTTCCAGGGTGTGCTGGGACTGAGCATTCCGGCCCGTGCCGCGCGGGAGGGCCTGGTGGCTTACCGCACGGTGCAGTTGCGCGATTTCGCCGTGGACCGTCACGGCACCGTGGATGATTACCCATACGGTGGCGGCTCGGGCATGGTGATCCGGCCCGACCCGGTGTTCGACGCGGTGGAATACTGCCGCGGCGAGGAGCCGCAGGACCGGGAAAAGACCCGGGTGGTGCTGCTCTCGGCGCGCGGCGAAAGGTTCGATCAGCGCCTGGCCGAGCGCTTCTCGCTGCTCGACCGTCTGGTCCTGGTCTGCGGGCACTATAAGGATGTGGACGAGCGCGTGGCCGTGCACCTGGTGGACCAGGAGGTGCGGGTGGGCGACTATGTCCTGACCGGCGGCGAACCGGCCGCGGCGTTGATCCTGGACGCGGTGGTGCGGCTGATCCCGGGCGCGCTGGGCGATTTCGGCTCGGCCACTGAGGACTCGTTCTTCGAAAACCTGCTGGGCGCGCCCCAGTACACCCGTCCCGCCGATTACCGCGGCCTGAAAGTGCCGGAAGTGCTGACCAGCGGCGACCATGCCCGGATCGAGGCCTGGCGTCAGGCCGAGGCCCTGCGCCTGACCCGCGAGCGACGGCCTGACCTGCTGGCCGAGGATTGAGCGCGCAGCGATTTTATTGACATAGAGACTGTTGAGCGTTACTGTTTTTACCCTTGCGCCGAATGTATATTGTGTGAATATTGAAAGACAGTTCGACCGCCCCGCTGGGTCTGGTCGGTGGACATGAAATAAAGCCAATCACTGTACCGGCCGGGCGCCGGAAAGAGCAACGAGGGTCATATGAACAAATTCACCGAGATCGAGAAAGAGTTCCTCAAGAAACCTGAGGCCATCCCGGAGTTCGGTCCCGGAGACACGATCCGGGTGCGCACCTGGGTCCGCGAGGGCAACAAGGAGCGCATCCAGGTGTTCGAGGGCGTGGTGATCGGCCGCCGCGGCGGCGGGATCAACGAGACTTTCACCGTGCGCAAGATTTCCGGCGGTGTGGGCGTGGAGCGTATTTTCCCGCTGCACAGCCCGATCGTGGAGGGCCTGGAGGTGGTGCGCCGCGGTAAAGTGCGCCGGGCCAAGCTCTACTACCTGCGCAAGCTGACCGGTAAGGCGGCCCGTATCACGGAGCGCAACATCCAGTAGAGCCGGTTCTCGAATCCGAGATTCAGAAGGGCGTTCGCGGCACTCTTGCCAGACGCCCTTTTTGTTTTCAAATTGTGTATCGGGCCGGTAGAATGTCTTGTTACTGTAGGGGCAGGCCCCTGTGCCTGCCCTCGATGCCGTGAGGGCGGCCACTGGGGGCCGCGCCGGTGGAAAGATGCTATACCCGATGAGCTTCCGGTTGTTGTAGGGGCGCACCCGCGTGTGCGCCCGGGCGGACACATGGGTCCGCCCCTACGTGGGATAACATCGATGGGCGGATTATGGATTTTTCGGATTTGAGCCTGGCCGCGATCCGCGACTGGCTGGGCGCGCAGGAGCAGGTGGATGACAGCCTGATCGAGGCCCTGAGCCGCGACAGCCGCGCCGGGGTGCGTGCCCTGGCCGCGGCGGCGACTGCCCGGCGGGAGCGGCGGCGGCGGCATGAGGCGGAACAGGCGCGCATGCTGGAGCTGGAACACTCGTTCCACGCCCGGGGCCTCACGAACGTGGCCGGGGTGGATGAGGCCGGACGCGGGCCGCTGGCCGGGCCGGTAGTGGCCGCGGCGGTGGTGTTCCCGCCGGGGTGCGACTATCCGCCCGCGCGCGACTCCAAGCAATTGGACGAGGCCCGGCGCGAGGAGCTTTTCGACCTGATCCATGCTCGCGCGGCTGCGGTGGGGGTGGGGCAGGTCGAGAGCGACGAGATCGACCGCCTGAACATCCATCAGGCCAGCCTCAAGGCCATGTACCTGGCGGTGAAGGCCCTGGGCGGGCTCCCCGTGCACGCCGTGCTGGTGGACGGCCCGATGGTGCTGCGCCTGGGTTGCCCGCAGGAGGCGGTGATCGGCGGGGACGCCAAATGCCTGTCAATCGCCGCGGCCTCGGTGGTGGCCAAGGTCACCCGGGACCGCCTGATGAAACAGTACGACAGCCAGTACCCGGGCTACGGTTTCGCCCGCCACAAGGGCTACTGCACGCCTGACCACGAGGCTGCCCTGCGCCAGCTCGGCTCCTGCCCGATCCACCGCCGCACTTTCCACCAGGTGGCACGCCTGACCCAGCCGCCGTTGAGCCAGCGTTGCCTGGCTTTCCACGAGCGCCTGACCCGTGCCGGCTCGCGCGACGAGCTGGAGTCTGTGGCAGCGCAGATCCGCCAGGTGCGGGACAACCTAAGTGACTTCGAGCTGGACAGCCTGCGGCGGCGCTACCTCAAGACCCGCCGCGAGCTGGAACGCGGCCTGCCGGGCTGAAAACCTCTCCAAACGAACGTAGGGGAGGATTTCAAACCCTCCCCTACGTTTTATCTCCACTCGTCGACAGGCTGTGCGGTCAATTCCCGCTTTCCGTCTTCGGGTCCAGATCGTACTCGAATTTACGCAGGTAGGCCGGCTTGAAGCCCAGGCGGTCGGTGAAATCGGTCAGGAGCTTGTACATCACCGGCACGTAGACCAGGGTGAGCAACGTGGCGAAAGTCAGGCCGAAGATCACGGCAATGGCCATCGGGCCCCACCACTGGCTGCTCTCGCCGCCGATCTCCCACTTGAAATCGATGAAATTGAACCCGATTCCGGTGGCCAGGGGCACCAGTCCCAGCACGGTGGTTATCGCGGTCAGCATGACCGGCCGGAAACGCACCAGACCCGCGGTGATCACGGCCTCAACCTTATCCATGCCGCGGTGGCGAAGCTGCTGGACGTAGTCGATCAGCACGATGGCGTTGTTCACCACCACCCCGGCCAGCGAGATCACCCCCAGGCCGGTCATGATGATGCCGAACGAGGTCCCGGTCACCATCAGCCCGATCAGCACTCCGATCAGCGACAGGATGACCGAGAACATGATGATCAGCGGCAGCACCAGCGAGTTGAACTGGCTGATCAGCACCAGGGCGATCAGGAACAGGGCCACGAAGAAAGTCTGGGTCAGGAATTCCTGGCTCTCGTTCTGTTCCTCGTTCTGGCCGGTGAACTCGATGAAGTAGCCGGTCGGCAGATTGTACTTGGCCAGCTTGTCCATGCACTCGTGCAGGGCGGCGTTCTCGTTGCGGCCGTCCACCTTGGCGCTGACAGTCACCACGCGCTTGAGGTCCTTGTGCTGGATCGTGCCCACGCCGGAGGAGCTTTCGATCCGGGCGATGTTGGGCAGCGGTATCTGCTCGCCCTCGTAGAAAACGTTGACCCGCTGGAGGTCCTCCACGCTGGAGCGGGATTCCTTGGCGTAGCGCACGGTGATGTCGTACTCATCCTCACCGATGCGGTACTTGCTGGCCTCGGTCCCGTTGATCGCCGTGCGGACCGTCTCGGCCACGTCCTTGGTGGTCAGGCCGAGCAGGGCGGCTTTCTCGCGGTCCACGGTCACCCGTATCTCGGGCAGCGCAGCGTCGTAATCGTCCTTGATGTCCACCACGCCCGCCACGTCGCGTATCTGCTCGCGGATTGCCTTGGCCTGCCGTCCCAGGACCTCGTAATCCTCACCCGAAATCTCGATGTTGATCGGGTCGCCGGTCGGCGGGCCGTTCTCCTCCTGATTCACCTCAATGTCCGCGCCGGTGATGCCGGTCAGTTTCTCCCGCAACTGATCGCGGGTCAGGCGGCTGTTCTGGGTGCGGTCATCGAAATCCTGCATGTCCACCATCACGCGGCTCTTGTTGGGTGTACCGCCGCCGAACGAGAAATTGATGTCCGAGCCCTGGCTGCCCACGTTGGCAACACAGTTTTTGATGTCGGGCAGGACTTTCACCACCTGCTCCACCTGGCGCACCATCTTGTCGCTGGTTTCGAGGTTCGTCCCGCTGGGGGCGTTCACATCCACGTAGACCTTGTTCGGGTCCGTGTCCGGGAAGAACTCCACCCCGTGGCCGAACACTCCGTAGAGCATCGCCACCGCGATCAGCAGCCCCAGCGAGGCGGAGAACGTGAGCAGAGGCCGTTTCATCGCCGCGCGCAGGAAACGCAGGTACGAGCGCAACACCAATCCCAGGTTCTGTTCGCTGGCCTCGATCACCCGGTGCTCCTGGCTGGGTTTCATGAACCGCGAGCAGATCGCCGGGTTGAACACCAGGGCCACGAACAAGCTGGCCGTGAGCGAGATGATTACCGTGAGCGGCAGGTAGTACATGAACTCACCCACGATCCCAGGCCAGAACAGCAGCGGCGCGAACGCCACCACCGTGGTCAGGGTGCTGGTGGCCACCGGGATGGCCACTTCGTTGGTCGCCGCCAGGGAGGCCTGGGGTATTGTCTTGCCTTCCTGGTGGTGACGGTAGATGTTTTCCACGATCACGATGGCGTTGTCCACCAGCATGCCCACCGCCAGGATGAGCGAGAACAGCACCACCATGTTCATGGTTTCGCCCATTATCCTGAGCACCAGGAAAGTCAGCAGCATCGACAGCGGAATGGCCGTGCCCACCAGGAACGCGTTGCGCGTGCCCATCACCACCAGCAGCACCAGCACGACCAGCACCAGGCCGCTGATGATGTTGTTCTCCAGTTCCTTGACCATCTTGCGGATATCGGTGGACTGATCGCCGGTGACGCTCATCTCCACGCCGACGGGCAGCTTTTTCTTCATTGTATCGATCTGGCCCTTGACCCGGTCGGCGATCTCGATCAGGTTGGAGCCGGAGCGCTTGGTGATGGCCAGCGAGACGGTTTCCTCCCCGTTCAGACGGCTGATCGAGTCACGCTCCTTGAACGAGTAGACCACCTGGGCCAGGTCGCGCATGAAAATGGGCCGTCCGCCCTCGACCTTGACCACGATGTTCTTCATGTTCTCGGGCACGACGAACTCGCCCGGCACGCGCACCAGGTACTTGGTGGTCCCCAGGTCGATCGAGCCGCCGGGGGTGTTCAGGTGCTCGTTCTGCACGGCGTCGATCACGTCCTGCACCCCGAGGTTGTAGTAGCGCAGGCGCTGCGGGTCCACGTTGACCTGCACCTCGCGGGTCAGGCCGCCGGTGATGTTCACGTTCAGCACGCCGGGGATAGTCTCGATCTCGTCCTTCAGGTCCTCGGCGATCTGCTTGAGCCCCACCAGCCCCATCTTGCCCGAGATGTTGAGGATCATGATCGGCAGGTCGGAGAAATTGATCTCGGACAGCACCGGGTCCTCGGCGTCCTTGGGCAGGTCGGGCTTGGCCAGGTCGACTTTCTCGCGCACCTTCTGCAGAGCCGCGTCCACATCCGTGCCGGCCACGAACTCGATGATCACGGTCGAGAAGCTTTCCTGGCTGGTGGAGCGGATCTCTTTCACATCCGCCAGGCCCTTGAGCTTGCGCTCGATAGGCCGGGTGACCAGGTTCTCCATGTCCTCGGGCGAGACGCCGAAATAGGGCGTGGAGACGATGATATAAGGAATCTTGATGTCCGGCGAGGATTCCTTGGGCAGTTTGATATAGCTCTGGAACCCGAGCACGATGATGATGAACATCAGCACGAAGGTGCTCAGACGGTTTTTCAGAGCTATTTCCGTAATATTCATCTTGGGCTCAGTCCTTTCTCCCGGTCACTTTCACTTTCTGTCCGTCCACCAGCTCGCGGTTGCCGGTGACAACCACCGCCTCCTCGGATTTGAGACCCTCGTCTATAACCACCAGGCCGCTGTTCGAGGCGCCCGGCCTGACCGGCTGACGGCGGGCGGCGTCGCCCTCCATCACGAACACACTGCGGCCGTCCTCGGTTTCCACCAGGGCGCTCTGCGGCAACACGAGCACGCCGCGGTGCACGATCTTGAGCACCCGCACCCGGGCGTACATCCCACCGCGCACCTGACCCGAGGGGTTACTCAGGATAAACTCGCAGGGGAATGTCCGGCTGGCGCTCTGCGCGCTGGCGGCTACATAGGAAAGCTGGGCGTGGAACATCGAGTCCGGGAACGCGTCGAAAACCACCTCCGCGGTTATTCCGGGCTTGAACGTGACCACGTCCTTCTCGGCGAACTCGCTCTTTATTTTCAGGCTGGAACAGTCCACCAAGTGGAAAAGCTGGCCGCCCGGGGCGACCATCTCGCCCGGGTCCACGAAGCGGTCGTCGATCAGCCCGCTGAACGGAGCACGCACAACGGCGCGGTCCAGGTAGCTCTCGGCGGTCTTGACTCCGGCAGCGGCCACATCGTATTCCACCTGGGCCTGAAGCTTCTGCATCGAGGTGATGCTGCTGCGCTCGAACAGGGCCAGGGCCTTTTTCAGCGCGGCGTCCTTGAGCCTCAGGTTGGCCTGGGCCTCGGCGAGCCTGGCCTCGTAGATGTCGGCGTTGACCCGCGCCAGCACCTGGCCCTGGCTCACCCGGTCGCCCCGGTCCACCAGGAGCTGCTGCACAGTGCCGCCCTGCTCGCTGGAGATCACGATGTCGTGGCGGGCCTCGGTGGCCCCGCTCAGCTCCAGGTACTCCGGCAGGTCGGTGGGATGCAGGACCTCGACCTCCACGTTGGTCAGGCGGACCTGCTCCAGCGGGGCCTTGGATTGGTCGTTTTCGGCCTGGCCCTTGGAGCAGCCGCATAGCAGCGCCAGGACCGCCAGAGCGGCCAGGGCGCCGGCAAGAATCGTACGTCTCATCGTTCCAACCCCGTTTCTTTCAGGAATGTGGTGCGGTTTGTTTCTGTATTCTCTGTTCATGGTTTCAACCCTTGATCTCGAACAAGTGATCCGCCGGTACTCCCATCACCCGCTTGAGGGAGGCGATTTCCTGGAGCAGGGTGTAGCGCGCCTGGATGTAATTCTTGCGCGCCTCGATCACCCGGCGGTTTGAGTCGAGCAGCTCGTAGACAGTGGCCAGTCCCTGCTCGAAATTGTCCGCCGTGACCCGTTCCTCCTCCTCGGCGCTCTGAAGCGACACCTGGCGCGACTGGTAGACCTCCAGTGCGGCGCCGCAGGCATCCGTGGCCTGAAGGGCGTCCAGGCGGATACGCTCGCTCAGGTCGTGGCTCTGAATCTCGCGCTGGCTCTTCTGGGAGCGGTACTGGTTCACCTGGCCGCGGTTGCGCAGGCCGTCGAACACCGGCACCTTTACGGTCAGGGCCACTCGCCAGGCCTCGAAGTTGCGGTCCAGAAGGTCCTGCCGCCGGATGGTCGAATAGCCGAAATTGCCGTCCAGGTCCACCCGCGGCCGCATGTCGGCCTTGAACACGTTGACCGTGCGGCTGAGCATGTCCACCTGGACGTTGAGCTGGTGCAGGTCGGTTCGCTGGTTCAGCGATACAGTCACCACGCTGTCCAGGGGCGGCACCTCGAACGAGCCGTCGAAATCCACCGGCACGGTGTCCACAGTCTCATCCAGGCCGCGGCCGAGCCGGTAGTTCAAGTTTTTCTTGGCCTGGGCCAGGTCGTGACGGGCCTGGAGCAGGTCGGGACGGGTGGCGGCCAGGGCCGCCTCAGCCCGCAGGACATCCAGCCGGGTGGCATCCCCCAGGTCGAAATAGTCCGTGGTCTGTTTGAGGTAGCGCTTCTGCACCTCGAGGGACTTTTCGTACATGGTGATCGTTTCCTCGGCCAGGAGCGCGTTGTAGTAGGCCTCCGTAACCTGCAGGGCCACGTCCTGGCGCTTGGTCTCCAGCTCCAGGTTGACATCCTGGATGCCCATCTTGGCTATTTTCACCGCATTGCTGACTTTGCCCCAGGTGAATATGGGCTGCGAGAAAGTCAGGCTGAGGCCATAGAATGTCTGCGGCTTGGGCATGATCGCGTCGATCGGGAAATCCATGCCCCCCATATCGCCGCCGCCGCCCTTGAGCAGCTCCTGGCCGAATGTGCTGTTGAGGAACCCCGGGTCGCGCACCCGGTAGCCGTCGGCGCTGAGGTCCAGTTGCGGCAGCGCGTCCGCCCGGGCCTCCAGCACCTGCCCGTAGCGCTCGTTGATTTTTTCCCTGACGGTCTGGATATCGCGGTTGTGTTCCAGGGCGTAACCGACCGCCTCGCCCAGGCTCATGGCGGATAGCCCGCCCGCGGCGAGCAGGGCCGTGGCGGCCGTCATCGCGGCGAAACGCCTGTATGCTCCTGCCGGTACGATTTTCATGGATACTGTCATTCTCCTTCTTCCGGTTCGATTCTTTTCGAGGCTTGAATCTACTTGTTTCATCAGGCTACGTTGTGTACGCTGCTTACCGCGGCTTCCGGTTTACCGAAAGCCTGGCGGAAGGCTTTCACCATCTGCGAGGCCTTGCGGTTGATGATTTCCTGGGGCTGGCGGAACAGGCCGAAGCCGTGGTCCATGAACTCCATCAGCACCCCGTCGTGAAAACGGTCCATCACGCTGTCGATCATGAACGCCGCAGCGTCCAGGTCGATGTCCTCTCGTATCTCGCCGCGGGCGATGCCGCGCTGAAGGACCAGGCGCGTGTAGTAGGTGCTCAGCCGTCCGAACTTGGCCAGCACCTCGCCCTTGAAGTCCAGATGCTCCTGGTAGAGCACGTTGCAGAGGACATTGTTGTGAACGGCGAAGCGTCCCTCCAGGGTGTAAATCGAGACCAGGTGGTCACGCAATGTGGAGAACGCATCGTGGTTGCGGTGCTCCTCCAGGAACTTCTGGACGTACTGGTCGATCTCGTTGACCAAGTTGTCCACCAACATGAGGTAAAGGTCCTTCTTGCCCTCAAAATACCTGTACAGCGCGCCTTTGGCGATTTCGGCCTTTTCCGCGATCATGTCCATGCTGGTCTTGGTGTAGCCGTGCTGCGAGAAACAATCCAGCGCGCTCTGAAGTATCCGGGCTTTCTTCTTTGAATCCAGTTTCTCGAAAGTCTCACTTGGCATGCTTGTTTTCCTCCTGAAAAGTGACTGATGGGTCACAATATAAATAGGGCTTTTTATTCTGTCAAATATTTTCGAAATAAATCCACATCCTTGCGGTATGCCATTGTGGCAGCCATTGGACGGAAAGGGCCGCGTGGGGTTTCAGTGAAATGTTGACTGATTGGTTCTGCTTTATTGCGGAAAGACGCTTCTATCGGAAGGACTCACTCGCGGTCCGCTGGGAGCAGGCCCGGCGAAACAAAGCCGGGGCGGGTTGATGACCCGTCCCGGCGATTTTTCGCACAGCTATCGGTTGGGGGACACGGATGGAGTGACCACTGAATTCAGGTGCGCCGGTCAGGGCTCGATCGCGGCCAGGGCCGGCACGTCCAGCACCTGGAACCCCCGCGCGGCAGCCTCGCGGCGCTCGGCAAGGCCGTTGTAGCCCCAGCCGGCCAGGAAACAGCGCACCCCCAGGCCGTCGCAGTCGATCAGGTGGCTGACCTTGTCGTCGATGAAGAAAATGTCGTGATATTCCACGCCGAAGATGCCGCGCAGGGCGGCCAGATGGGCGCGCTTGGACTCGCCGGCGCTCTTGTCCACCAGCGACCCCGGACGGAAAAAGCGCTCCACCCCGTAGGTGGCCAGAAGCGCGTTCACCGAGCGCCCGTCCTTGCTCGTGGCAATCGCCAGGTCGAAACGACCGCTCAGTGCGGCCAGGGCCTCCGGGATGCCGGGATAGGCCGCGTTGAGTGCCAGCCAGCGCGACTGGTCGGCCGCGGTCAGCGCGTAGCGTTCACGGTAGAACTCGGCGTGGAATGCCTCCAGCCAGGGCTCGAACCGTCGACGGTAGCCGTCGAACTCAGCCTGGGTCGCCAGGCGGCGGTTCTCGTGCACCGCGGACTGAATCACCAGATAATCCTCGCAACGGTTGCCGAACGGCACCAGGGCCGAGAAATGCTCCCAGTGCGCCTTGTGGCTGTCGCGGAAGACTTGGATCGACTCCAGGTCGGGCCGGGGCTCGGAGGAGGCCAGCTCCGGCAGTACGGCGCCGCTGATGCGCCAGGTGATGAGATACGCTTCAAGAAGGCTTTCGCTCAGCACTCCATCGAAATCGAAGGCAAACACTTTTTTCATGCTTCCGGTCCGGTTCTCCGTCCTGTTCACCCGTAAGCCCGGAACTGATTCCGGGCGTGCTCTCAGCTCTGTTTGTCCAGCTCCAGCTCGACCAGCGCCATCGCCGCCGCTCCCACCATCCCGGCCTCGAACCCCAGTCGCGCGGGCACGATGGGGGCCATGCGGAGCTGACGGTAGAAAAGGTAGCGCTCGTAGGCGTTCTGGATGGGCTCGAAAATCACATCCCAAGCCTGGGCGATCCCGCCGCTCAGGACCATGGTCTCGGGGTCGAACACCATGGCGAAATGCGCCAGGGCCATGCCCATGTAGTGGCAGGACAGGTCGATCACCTCGCGGGCCAGGGGCTCGCCCTCGCGGGAGGCATCCAGCACCATCTTGGCGGTCAGGCGCTCCAGGTCGCGGCCCGCGGACTCGGTCAGCCGGGTGGAGCGACCGGTGGCCACGGCCTCGCGCACCTGGCCCACGATGCCCTTGGAGGAAAGGTAGGCCTCCAGGTGGCCCTCGATGCCGCAGGGGCAGCGCCGTCCGCCGATCTGCACCACGGCGTGGCCGATCTCGCCGGCGCAGTAATTGGCCCCACGGTGGATACGCTTATTCAGCACCACGCCGCCGCCGATCCCAGTGCCCAGGGTGACCACGAACACGTGCCTCAGCCCGGCGCCGGCCCCGAAAGTGGCCTCGCCCATCACCGCGCACTTGGCGTCGTTGTCCACGAAAGTCGGCAGCCCGAACGTCTTCTCGATCGGCTCCTTGATCTGGCGGCCGGTCCAGTTGGGGATATTGGGCGCGCAGTACATCACCAGCCCGCGCTGGACATCGATCGCTCCGGGAGTGCCCAGTCCGATTCCCAGCACGCGACGGCTGCCGGCCCGGGCAATTATGTCGCGGATCGAGGCCAGGATATTCTCCATCGCCCGGTCCGGGCCGAGCTGGCTCTCGGTGGGACGGGTGAAATGATCGAGCAGCTCGCCCCGCGGACTGATCAGTCCGCTGGTGATAGTCGTTCCGCCGACATCGATGCCGGCAATGCAGGTCTGCGTGTCCATGTCTGTCCGACTGTCGAAAAGGGTGGAGGGGAGAGGCCCGGCGCGGTCAGCTCCCGCGCGCCGCAGCCCATACGGCGCATGGAACTGTCCTGCGCCCTGGATTTCTGTTTAATTGTCTCAGCTATGGTAACAGGCTTGGAAACCTTTTGTCTTCTTCGCCGAATCAGCAATGTCCGGTTAGGAACTTGCAGTTTGAAGCTGACCGTCTCATTTCTGCTTTGGTTTCGGTCAAAGCAGCAAAGCCAGCGGGGGCCGCAAACTCGTCCAAACCGAGACTCTGCGTCAATCTTAAGTGTTTACGGAGTCTTAATTCCGCTCCCGCGTTGCAGCGGCGGCGCTGCCGCGAATCGCCGCCGAACCGTGCGGCAATTACAGCCCCGGCCGTTTCTCGCTCAATTAAACGCTACCCTGGCGGGAGGCTCAGACAGGTGCGGCCCCCAAAGGCAACAGCCGGCGGCCTGTCAGCCGCACGGGGTTTGGCTTTGACCC